>JBEBHM010000382.1:0-8253 GCA_040080875.1 Pirellula sp. | reverse complement strand
TTTGTGCTTCCCTTCCTCGAACTCCTCGCGCGACCGAATCAGCTTGGGCGGATCGAGGACGACGATGTCGTACTTCTTGCCGTTCCGCAGCATGTCGCCATCCGTTCCACGTCCGTTTCCAACGGAACAACCCAACCAGACAATGACCAAGATGGGAACGCCATTGTATGGGAACTCGAACATGTTCCTGCCGGTGGATCCCAATCGGTACGACTGATGCTGCAAACTACCAAGCCAGAGCATTTTGGGCTTGGAATTGAATGGACCGTGTTGCCGCAATCGAGCGAAACAAAGATCCAAGTCCAGCAGCCTCAACTTGAACTCGCCCTTGAGGGACCGTCCGAAGTCGAATACGGCAAGCCTCAAATGTATCGGGTCAGAGTTCGCAATCCAGGGAACGCAGACGTTAAAGCAGTCTCCATTGCATTGTCCGCAGAACCCTATGGCAGCAATCAATCGGAGATCGGAGACATTGTGGCTGGCAGCGAGCGCGTCATTGATGTGGAACTTACATTTCAACAGTCGGGGACTCTACCAATCAAGGCTTCCGCGAAAAGCGCCATCTCGGAGCTTTCGGCCGAGAGTTCAATCGACATTCGCGTTCGACAAGCGGAATTGACGGCTCAATGGCGCGGTCCTTCGGAATTCTATCTAGGTGGAATTGCTGACTATGAATTAGAGGTCATCAATTTGGGTTCGATCGCAGCGATCGGAACACGCTGCAAAATGACCCTTCCCGTTGGAACAGACTCGGTAACGTTGCCTGCCGGTTCCGTACGAAAGGGAGATTTGGTCCAATGGGAGATCGCCAAGATCGAGCCGCAGGAAAAGCTGATCATCCCGGTCCGCCTGTCCCTCAATAAACTCGGAAATATTCACTTGGATTTCAAAGGGGAGTGCGTCACCGCAGGGGAAACCAAAGCTGAGTTCTCGACTCTCGTCGATTCCATAGCCGACCTGCATTTGTCCGTTTCTGATCCTGTCGCGCCAGCACCCATTGGACAACCGGTAGTTTACGAAATTGTCATCGTCAATCGCGGAAAGAAATCAGCCCCCAACGTCGAAGTCGTTGCACAGTTCTCAGATGGAATTGAACCGATCCGCGTGGAGGGCCAAACAGGGAATATCGTACCCGGGCAAGTCGTGTTCAATGCGATACCAAGCATCGGTCCCAACGAAAAGAAAATCCTAAAAGTCTTTGCCGAAGCCTCGATTGCCGGAGTTCATCGATTCCGTGCCGAAGTCAAATGCGTTGGCAGCGACGCGGATCTTCTGGAGGAAGAATCCACTCGATTTATCGCTACCGGCGCCAAGACCGATCGACGTTAGGGCTCGGTCTCTCACCAGAATCGCTTCCAACCGAGAATGCTCAATCCACGGGCACGGGGTTCGCCATGGATCATTGACGTCTCGACGGACCTAGCTGAGAATCTTCAGCATTGGCGTAGCATATTTAGGCCAGAGCCGTTTGTCAGAATCATGACACCCAACGCCCCTGGAGGCCGTCTCACTTTCCGATATTACACATCATTCGCTTAATTGAGCCTGAGGCGCTAGCCGATCGATCATAAAGCCATCGAATGATTTGGGACGAAAGCGAGACGGCCTCCCTGAGGCCTAGTGATACATCCCTCCAACCATCGAATCCACTTATGAGCATTCTTCAGTCGCAGGATCCCGCCATCTGGGCAGCTATCGAATCGGAATCCATTCGCCAACAAGATGGACTTGAGATGATTGCCAGCGAGAATTACACCAGTCCAGCTGTCATGCAAGCGGTCGGTAGCGTGCTGACCAACAAGTATGCCGAAGGGTATCCTGGCAAAAGATACTATGGCGGCTGCGAGTTCGTCGACGTTGTGGAGGAACTCGCCATCGAGCGTGCAAAGCAACTGTTCGGAGCAGAACACGTCAACGTTCAACCGCACTCAGGATCGCAGGCCAACACGGCAGTCTACATTTCTGCCCTCTCACCCGGAGATTCGGTACTGGGCTTAGATTTGGCTCAAGGTGGACATTTGACCCACGGAATGGCCCTGAACATCAGCGGCAAGCTTTATCAATTTCATTCGTATGGTGTCGATCCAGTTGACCACCGAATCGATTTTGATCAAGTGGCTAAACTTGCCAAGGAACACAAACCTAAATTGATCGTGGCAGGTGCAAGCGCTTATCCCCGTGAAATTTTTCATGATCGATTTGCAGAAATTGCAAGGGATGTTGGTGCCAAGCTGATGGTCGACATGGCGCACTACGCCGGTCTCGTGGCCGCAGGCGTTCACAACTCGCCCGTTCCGTACGCCGACTACGTGACCACCACCACTCACAAGACGCTTCGAGGTCCGCGCAGCGGATTGATCATGTGCCGAAGTCAATATGCGAAAGCAGTCAATAGCGCTGTCTTCCCCGGAATCCAAGGGGGACCTCTGATGCACGTAGTGGCTGGAAAAGCAGTCTGCCTTGCAGAAGCATTGTTGCCAAGTTTCAAAGAGTACGGAAAGCAAACCGTCGCGAACGCCAAAGCGCTTGCTGAATCGCTCATGCAACATGGCCTGCGGCTCATTAGCGGTGGCACCGACAATCATTTGGTTCTCGTCGATGTAACTAGCCTGGGCATCGGCGGCAAGACTGCTGAAAAGGCACTCGATTTGTGCGGTATCACGGTCAACATGAACATGATTCCATTTGACACCCGAAAACCAATGGACCCGAGCGGAATTCGAATCGGTGCTCCCGCATTGACGACACGAGGAATGGGAGTGGATGAGTTTAAAACCATCGGTGGTTGGATCGTCTCTGCGCTTCGATCGCATGACAATCCGAACAAACTTGATAGCATTCGAGCCGAAGTCAAACAGATGACTACCCAGTTCCCTGTTCCCGCCTCAGGATTGGCTGTCGCCGTCTAATTAAAGCACATCTTAGCATGACTACACCGCGAATCCTAATAGCAGATGACAATGCGCAAAATCGAGAGTTGCTCGAAGCCTTGTTGGCGCGCATCGAGTGCGATACCGAACTAGCCGTCGATGGCCAAGATACACTCAGCAAAGTGGAGTCGTTCAGGCCAGACCTGATTTTGCTCGATGTCATGATGCCGAAATTGAATGGCTTCGAAGTTTGTAGAAAACTCAAAGCGGATCCCAAGACGTCGCGCATTATGATCCTGATGGTGACGGCCCTCAGCGAGCTGGGCGATATTGAGCGCGCCGTCGATGCTGGAACCGATGACTTTCTCTCGAAACCCGTGAACTCATTGGAGCTGCAAAAACGAGTCACTAACATGCTCAAATTCAAAGGCACCGAAGATGAAAACGAACGTCTTCGAGCCTATATTCGCGAAATGGAAGAAACCAAGGGTTAAAATATTTCGCCCATGTTGGCCCTTCCGAAGCTTTCCGCATACTACCTCAAGCTTCTATCGAGAATTGAACGCCATGTTCTTCTGGAACATTCGACGACGACTATCGCCGGAAGAGAATATCCCTGGACCAAAGTCGTCGATCCAGACTCGCTTCTACTTAAGGCACTTTCGAAAAATACCAACGGTACTGTCGAGCAAGATCCTTTTTGGGCAGCCAATTGGCGAGCTGCTATCGGTCTAGACCATTATCTAGGAACGCTTCCCGCACTCTCCGGATTGCCGGTATTGGAATTAGGCGGTGGAAGCGGTCGGGCAGGCATTTCCGCCGGACTTCGAGGCGCTAACGTAATCATTACCGATGCGGTTCCAATCGCTCTCTTAGTATGCCGATTCAATGCACGATCCATCGCGCATCGCGTTCGTGTTCGCTTGCTTGATTGGCGCGATCGCAATCCCACGCTCGGCAAGTTCCCAATCATCATCGGCTCAGACATCGTGTACGACCCAAATCTTTTTCCGATTCTTGAACCCTGTCTGCGCCGTCATTTGGCTCCGGGTGGAATGGTCATACTTAGCGAACCGCAACGACATACCGGAGATCGATTCGAATCCTGGATTCGCTCGGCCGGATGGAATTGCAAGTCGACCATGGTGGACCTGCGTGATGATCAACGCGAGATTCGAGTATTCTGTCTTCGACTAAACTAGTTGAGCGTGCGCCATTCTGCTCGCATGTAGTGGAAACCGTCAAGGTTCGAGGCATTGTCGAAACGCTTGACGCGCTCCGATACGGCAAAATTGCGCACCATCATTTGGTTGGCCAAGAGTGCACAAGTATAAAAGCGTAGAGCAATTGTCCCCATGGCTCGGAAACGATTGGGACAATCGTTCTACTCTGTTTCCCTAACCGGTACGCTAATCGCTGGATCTCCGTTTTTGAAACTGGACATCGCATAAGCTGTGACACCACCTGCGATCGCGCCAAACAAATGCCCATCCCACGACACACTTGCTCCAACCGTCGGCAACACGCCAAACAGCAAGGTAGTCCCGTACAAAAAGCCCACCAGCAAGGCAATGATCAACGAGACAAAGTTCTTTTCAAGGAATCCCGAAGCCATCAGGAACGCTACCAATCCGTAAACCAAACCGCTTGCCCCAACATGTACCGCTGATCGCCCAAAACACCAGAGCATCATGCCACCCATTACGACGATGCTGCTCAGCACTTCCCAGCTATCCTCGCGCGAAGAAGTCAACAAAAACAACAAGATGCACAATGGGATCGTATTGCCCACCAAATGTCCCCAGCCTTGATGTAGGAAAGGCATCGTCACGATTCCCACCAGACCACCCCATGATCTGGGAATCAGACCATACAAATTAAAATCGATGGGCAACAAAGTATCGATGAGCCGGATGGACCACATCAGGCCAATGACAATTAAAACGTCCCGTAGGTTCTTGTTGCTTGCCATCGTTGTCCCACCCAGTGAAAAAAGTTGTCCATATTCCAATGCCTGCGACCTCAACCCTCAGCCCTCAGCCGCCCTCAACTCTCAACCCTTAACTCCCAACCACTTTTTGACACAACTCCAACCATTTGGGGGCAACGCAAGCCCATTCGAAATCCATCGCTCGGTGCCTTGCGTTCAGCCCAAGCTTACTTCGCAATTTTTCATCCGAAAGCAACCTATCCAATGTTGACGCAATCTCGCTGGGATTTCCATGAGCTGAAATGATCAAGCCATTGTGTTCGTCGCTGATCGTCTCGCGTATGGCAGGACTGCAATCCGTCACTGCCACTGCGAGACCACAGGCCATGGCTTCAAGCACCGACTGAGGAAAGCCCTCGTATCGACTTACCAAGCAAAAGGCGTGTGCAGAACTCAGTTTTCCCCACACATCGCTGCACCAATGCTCCCATCGAATAGAGGCCTCGATTCCAAACTTGCGAGCCAATTCTTGCAGCCCTGTGCGCTCGGCCCCATCACCAACGATCACGAGCCGCCAGTCATCATGATGGTGAGGCAGTTTTGACCACGCGGATAATAACGAATCAACGTTTTTCTCGCGAGAAAGACGCCCGACAAAGATCAACTTCTTCGGGGCTGATTCGGCTCGGTTCCGCTCGATGCTCGCAATATCAATCGGCGGAATCTTTACCGCCGAAGGAATGATTGCAATTCGATCTCGCGGCACGAGCTTCGACTCAACCACATAGTCGCCGACTTCTTGAGTCTGTACGGCGCACGCCGCAGATCGAGGATAGGCAATTCTTCGCATGGTTTCCCACAACCCGCTGAGCTTTTGCCGCCGTGGGTCGCTCCGTTCCGAGATGATCACTGGGATGTCTTTGGCGACTGCGAGAAGCGCCAAGATGTTATTCGTGTCGCAAAAACTGATGAGCAGATTGGGCTTCCAGGCTAGGACATGACGCCGAATGGCTTGTATGCGTTTCCAGTTCGCATGGACCCCACGAATTATACCACCGACATTCCGAGCGGTCATTTCTAGACCAATCCGCTCGACGCCAGAATCGATCGGATACGCGTCTAGACCAACTGGGCTCAGCGTCACCAAACATACGGTCGAATGTCCTACCAATTCGTTGGCTAAATAACTCATCTGTCGTTCAGAGCCACCACCGTCCATCGAATGGATAAAGAGCATGATCCTTTCCGGCATTTGTTTTGTAATCGATGCGTCCTTGATCAAAGCGGAATTTCCAGAATTCGAATCGGTTGCTGAATGTGCAATCGTATTGCAGTTTTTGACCGAGCAGTTGCGAAAAGGCGATCTACACATGCAGCAGTATACGTATCCTTGCGGTAGGATGTCACTTCACACTCGCGAGCCGAAAAGCAATTTGCTACATCGAAGAAAGGCATGTATGACGATTTCGCCCAAATCTCCTGAACTGATCCGCATCATTTTGATCGGAGATGTAGTGGGCAAACCTGGAATCAACATGCTGTGCGACTCGATTCTTTGGTTAAGGCAAGTGCTTGGTGCGGACCTCATTATCGCCAATGCGGAAAATGCGGCCGATGGTGCAGGACTTACTAACGTGCAATACAAGAAAATCATTTCGGCAGGGGTCGATGCCGTCACGTTGGGCGACCATATCTACCGAAAAAAAGAAATTGCAGCCACTTTGCAGTCTGAGTCCAATATCGTCAAGCCCGCAAATTTCCCAGCGTCGTCACCTGGAAAAGAATACTGTGTGGTGATTACGCCAAACGGCACACCGGTTGCGGTCATGAGCCTCCTGGGACGAGTGTTTATGCGACCGGTCGATTGCCCTTTTGCTGCTGTTGCGCGAGTTTTAGGTTGCCTGCCGGACGAAATCAAGATTCGAGTTATCGATTTCCATGCGGAAGCAACGAGCGATAAACAATCTATGGGGCGTTTTCTTGATGGCAAAGTGACGGCAGTTCTCGGAACTCACACGCACGTCCCAACCGCCGACGAAGAGATTTTCCCAGGTGGAACCGCTTTTCAGTGCGATGTAGGTATGACCGGTCCGTACTTCAGTATCCTAGGGCGAGACATCGAGCCAGTGCTCAACACCACCGTTTCATTTGACCCCAATTCGTTCCATGTGGCGACGCAAGACATACGACTCTCAGGAACCTGGATTGACGCAGATCCGATCACAGGAAAAGCCGTTCGCATCGCAAGATTACAATTGCGGCCCGATGAATTGAATAACTGGAGAGCTGCGCAACAATGAGCCAATAAGAAAATACGAATTGCAGGTACGGATTCCGCACCCCATGTCGGCATTGACTCCGTCGTGGTGGGGAACTGCCAGGCACCGTGCCTCAATCGGTCTGTCGGACTGTCAATGCAAACGGCAACGCCTCGTTTGGGTGTCACCGTTGCATTGCTTCAAGCCAATACAAGTCGGCGAATCCCAACCGTTGGTCGCTCGTGCTCAGCACCGTTTCACTGAGCACCCTTTCACTGTGCTCATCACGAACATCACGCTTGTCTGACTGGGCAACCCGAACCTGATTCTGGCATTTCCCAAAGTTTTGTGTAACAAATCGGGGCACTCGATCCATCTGGTTCTGTACAAGCAACAAACAGCTAGCTGATTCAACTGATTCAAAACGAACCTTTTCAAGGAGTACATGAGAATGCTAACGATTCAAGAAAATCGAATTGATCGAACCATCAAACACTTGTTTAACGAAGCGAAGCGATTGACTTCGCGCACGCTTCAAGTTCTGACTTTGGCAGGACTGACAGCGGCCACGTCTGCCCACGCCAATGCCGACCAGACCTTTGGGCAAATCACAACTTTTTCGCAAGTCCCAGCAACCCCAGGCTTTCCAGAAGGGATCGCTGTTGAAGGAAACCGAGTCTTTGTTTCTGGTCCCGCTCGATTTGGAACCGCCGGAACTGGCCCTTCTACCATCCAAGTCTACAACCGAAAATCGGGGCATATCACTCAAACGATTGCCGTGCAAGGAGAATCGCTAGCGTTCGAGCATGCGCTAAGCAATGTAGCCATCGATGGCGATGGTGATGTTTATGCTTTGAGTACACAGTTGGGTGTGTTGAGATTCAGCAAACAAGGCCAATCGTATGTTCAAAGTTCCTACGGGGCTCCGTTACCCGATCTACTTCCACTTCCCGGCACCTTTGTCGATTTTCCACCCATCCCGAATGACCTCGTGTTCGATGATGCCGGGTACTTGTACGTAACGGATTCCTTGCAAGGAACCATCTTTCGCTACTCTCCAAACGGAGGGCAGCCTCAGGTCTGGTTTCAAAGCGAACTGCTTCTTGGAGGTGGCTTCCTTCCTTTTGGTGCCAATGGCCTGCGACTTGATCCTTCTCGGCAATGGATGTATGTCGTGTCCACGACGTCCTTGGAC
>JBEBHM010000381.1:0-8263 GCA_040080875.1 Pirellula sp. | reverse complement strand
CTACTGCACGTGACGCGCATACAGGGTCAGCAACAGGACGCTGCATAGTGTTATCTCAATTGTGTCAAAGTAGCTTGCGCGACCATCTACCGTGATGCCTGCCTGGACGTCGAGCAACTTCAAACCGAGTTTATAGACCAAGCTCTGAGGCACTGCGATCAAGCCGTTGAATCCTGTGTCGTCGAACAGGAAACGCTGCTCAGGTCAGGCCTCGTAGTGGAAGTTGTGAATCTTCCTTGAACTTGCAGATCGGGGAACTCTAACGAGATTCCACTACCATAAGTCCAGGACATTCGAGTTCAAATCGGTGGAATTGTGATTTGTGGTGATTCGCTGTTAGCTGAACAATCGTCACTCCACCTAGTACAACGGCGAAGAGTGGCGTTGAGTCTGCCATTACAAAACGCCCCAATCGGTTTTGCGGAGCAATACCGCCACATATTGCGCTGTCGTACTAGCAAGCTACGGTGGTGGCGTTCGGCGAGCAATCGAAAATCGGCAATCAGAAATCTACAATCGAAAAATCGGCAATCCTACGAGTTTGCCTCGGGCGCAATGTAGTCGGTTGGAGCGTCTTGCCAATCGAGTTCGTCGAGATCGTACGAGTCGCCTGACTTAAGGAACTCTGCGCGGTGAGGAGATGCGGACTCTGACGGGGCCCAAAGCATCACGTACGAATTGCCGATGACCTTGAGCCGACCGCTCTTGACTTTGACCACCAGGGCCGTCCCCTCGTCGATGCCAACGCCGATCGTGCTCGGATGCGCATCGAGGACTCCACGCAGCCGGGCCAATCGATTTCTGTGCATGAAGTGCTGGTCGATGACCGCACCTCGAAAGAGATCGAGCCCTTGTGAAGTTGTTGCCTGTTTCCTGCCCTGTTCGATCATAACGCGCGACATGATCGCGGCACCGGCGGATGTCCCACCGATGACTCCTCCTCGTTCGAGCAACTCCCAAAGCTCGGATTCTACGTCCGTGCCGGGATAGTACGCAGCGGGAACCGATTGCTCACCGCCAGTGAACCAAACGCCAGTCGCGTTCTTGATATTGTTTGCGAGATCGCAACTAGCGTCGTCGCCGCGAGCTCGAGTTCGCGCCACGTTGACCGACGCGATGCGACGGGCTTTCCATTCACGTAGAATGTCCTTTTCCTCTTTGGGAGTGGCGTCATACGATGGGATGACCACGATGCGGGCGTTCAGTCCACCCGCCAATCGACAAAAATAGGCCGGTATCTCGGGTGGTAAATTCCCTCCGCCCGCGATCACCAAGGTTCCGCCACCGTAAAAACTGGTCAAGCTTGGTGAAAAATCATCCAGGTTATGTAACTGGCGAACCAGTAAAGCAACCGCCATGGCCACCACACAGAATCCAGCACCGCCGATGGCTGAGCCGATCAGCCATTGCTTCGCTAACGTTTTCCAACTGGGTTCCATTATGAGCATAAAACATCCAACAACCAAAACAAACGAACGCCGCCATTGTTGTACGGCTCTAGTCAGGGACAAGTTCAAGAGTCATCGATCAGAGTTTCTTTAACCGCTCGATGGCTTGTTCCGCAACCGCACGTTGGGCGATCAGCTCGTCAAGCGTTTGCCGCTCCTTGGCAATAATATCTGCAGGGGCGCGGCTGACAAAGGATTCATTCGACAATCGTCCCTCCTTGCCTTGGATTTGCTTGATCAAGCTACCCAGCAGCTTTTCGTTTCTCGATATCTCTGCCTCGACGTCGATGAATTGTGTCAAATCGACGTACACATCCATTTGGTCGATGCCGATATGGGCATTGATCGACGGCAAGTCAGGGGACCGACTCCATTGCGTTGCCTTGGCACAAGCCATACTTTGGAGAAAGCTCGACATCGGTGCAAGCAGTTGTTCCATGCTGGGTTCGCATCGAACACAAAAGGGAACCATCTCTTTGGGCGGTATGTTTTGTCGAGAACGAATCTCCCGAATGGCTCCGACCAAATCGACAAAGTGCGAGAATTGCCGTTCCACTTCCGGGCGAATATGTTCGATGTGGACCGCTGGCCATGCCGCTTGGACAATCCATTGGCTGGCTGTTTCATGCGTGTCCTGATCTCGAACAGGAGCAAAACGGGCCATTTGTTGCCAAATCGCTTCCGTAACAAAGGGCGTGATCGGGTGCAGCAACCGCAGCATGGCATCCAAACAGTGAGCGAGAACTTGCTGAACAACAGGCCTGGAAGCTGGATCTTGAAGCCGCGGTTTGGCCATCTCGACGTACAACGAACAAAAATGATCCCACGCGAAATCGTAGATAGCACGGGCCGCTTCCGCGTACCGATAATGTTGGAGCTCGGATTGCATGGTTTTGGTGACGGTTGCCAGGCGAGAAAGGATCCACTGATCCTCCAACGGCAAGCTCTCAACATCCAGCTTGCCCGGTTGGAAGCCGTCCAAATTCATCATGACGAAACGCGATGCGTTCCAAAGTTTATTGACGAAGTTTCTTGCATTCTCGAATCGCTCGCTGACGACCGGCGCTTTTGGAACGGCTTTGTCTTGTTCCGACTCGGCCCATTGTGTCGAAAACGTCTTACCGCATTTGTCGCATTTGACGGTAGGCAGTTGTCGGTTCTCTTTGGTTTGATTGACCAGCGTTTCGCAGTGTGGGCATTCGAATTGGACACTCAAGCGAACGTCCTGAGTTTCGGTGCACAGCCTAACCAATCCGAAACGCAGGGCGTCGGGCCCGAACTTGTTGATCACATCCAATGGGTCGACGCCGTTCCCTTTGCTCTTGGACATGGTCTCGCCATATCCATCGAGAATTTTGGGATGGATAAAGACCTCTCGGAAGGGGACTTTGCCGATGTTGTTGAGCCCCATCAAAACCATGCGTGCGACCCACAGCGTAATGATGTCGCGCGAGGTGATGAGCGTGCTGGTTGGATAGAAATAGGCCAACTCCGGAGTCTGTTCGGGCCATCCGAGTGTGGAATGAGGCCACAGCGCCGACGAAAACCATGTATCAAGTACGTCCTCTTGCCGAGTCAAACCCAGCGACCGAAGCTTGGACTCGAGCCCAGCATCTTCGTCGCGGATACAAACGTGGAGTGTGGCGGGCTCCTCGATCGATGTCACCAACAGGCCTGCAGCACAATCTGGCATTGCTTTGATCTTGAGCTGGAGCGATTGGGCGTCCGCCAGTTTCTCGTAGGATTTGCTCCAAATAGGGATTTGATGCCCCCACCAAAGTTGTCTTCCTACCGGCCAATCGCGTTTCTCTCCAAGCCAATCCAAATAACCATTGGCATATCGAGGTGGATATATTTTGACATCCCCTTGGGTCACGGCATCCATGGCGGATTGAGCCAATTGATCCATACGAACAAACCATTGATCGGCCAGGTATGGTTCGATCGGAGTCTTGCTGCGATCGCTATGTTTCAATTCGATCTCGCGATCCTCGGTTTTTTCGAGGAACCCAAGCGCATCCATGGCGTCGACAACTTTTGGACGAGCTTTCATCATGCTCAGCCCAACATAGGGTCCACCGTTTTCGTTGATGGTTCCGTCGGGATTCATGATATTGACCATCGGCAACGAACACCGCAAAGCGACATCGTAGTCGTTCGGGTCGTGAGCCGGCGTGATCTTGACACAGCCACTTCCCAATTCGGGCTTTGCCCAAGCATCGGTGACGAGCGGAATCTCGCGTTCGACCAAGGGCAATCGCAACTTCCTCCCCTCGCGTGCCATCTTGGCCAACAGCAACAATTGGGGTAGTAACTCACGTTTTCGAACTTGCAATTCGTCCAGTTGTTCTTGAATTGCAGGTCGGTCTTTGGCGTTAGCCGCTTGCAGCTTGTCCAATAATTGCTGTTCATGCTTGTTGATCGCCTCGGCGGGATTTGGGTGCACCGCGACGGCGGTATCGCCAAGCATGGTTTCCGGACGAGTGGTTGCGATCGTTACCGACGTTGGCTCACCTGGTTTTGGATCGATGAACGGATACCGAAGATGCCAGAAATGTCCTTTGACGGTTTCTGGATTCACTTCGTCGTCGCTGACTGCCGTTTGCAAATAGGTATCCCAATTGACCAATCGCTTGCCGCGGTAGATGAGTCCTTTAGAAAACAAGTCAAAGAACGTGGAGCGAACCGCGCGAGCGCATTGAGGATCTAGGGTGAAACGAGTACGGCGCCAATCGCACGAGCAACCCATGCGTTTCAGTTGCCCAAGGATCCGCGTTTCGTATTGGTCCTTCCATTGCCAGATGCGTTCGACGAGCTTTTCTCGTCCCAAGTCGTGTCGCGTCTTGTTCTCGAGTTCTTTAAGTCTCTTTTCGACGATGGCTTGCGTAGCGATTCCGGCATGGTCGGTACCAGGCATCCACAGAGCGACGTCCCCTTGCATGCGATGCATCCGGATCTGGATGTCTTGCAATGTATTGTTGAGCGCATGCCCCAAATGCAACGCCCCCGTTACGTTCGGCGGGGGAATAACGATCGTATAGGGGGTTTTCGAGTTATCCACATCGGCGTCAAAGCAACCGTGCTCGAGCCACTGAGCATAGATGTCGTTGGCCTCGGTCGCGAAGTCAAATCGAGTTGGAATTTCTTGGGTCTCTGTGTTCATCTTCGATCAATCTGGAACAAGTTGAATGGCGTCTAGCGATTGAGTTTGTATTCGACGGCGTCGACCAGTGCATGCCAACTGGCTTCGATGATGTTTTCGCTGACACCAATCGTTCGCCAGGATTCATGACCGTCCGTGCATTCGATATTGACACGGATACGTGCGGCGGTTCCGGCCTCGCCGTTCACCACGCGAACTTTGAAGTCGACGAGGTGCATCGTTTCGAGGCTCGGGAAAGAGGGCAATAGCACTTTCCGGAGCGCCGCGTCCATGGCGTTCACGGGCCCGTGCCCTTCGGCGGCTTCTACCCGAATTTGATCCTGGACCTGAATCTTGAGAATAGCCTCGGCAAAGATCTGATTCCGTTGCGTGTCGAGATCTCCGGAAAGAATCTGGTATTTGATGGTCTGGAAGTGTTCGACGTAGCTCCCGAGGCATCGTTTTACAAGCAAATCAAACGAGCCTTCGGCCGCTTCGAATTGATAGCCTTGGTTTTCTTTCGCAACCACTTCGGCCAAAATTTTGTCGAGCACGGCGCGATCGTTGGGCAGCTGGTGGTCGGCCGTCAGGGCAGCGATATTGGAACGCCCCGACAACTCGCTGACCAGAATTCGCCGTTCGTTGCCAACCAAGGCAGGGTCCATGTGCTCATACGTGTGTGCGAACTTGTTGACCGCATGCACATGCATGCCACCTTTGTGCGCGAAGGCGCTGCGTCCAACAAACGGCTGGCCACTGCGAAGTTGCAGATTGGCGGTTTCAAAAACGTAACGAGACAATTCGGTGAGGTGTTCGAGCGATCTGCCTCCTAGGACGGAGAAGCCTTTTTTCTTGAATTGGAGGTTGGCCAGGACGGCGACCAAGTCGGCATTGCCGCATCGCTCTCCGATCCCGTTGATTGTCCCTTGCACTTGGTCGCACCCGGCGTCGATGGCAGCAAGTGAATTTGCGGTGGCGAGATCTCCGTCGTTGTGGCAATGAATGCCTAGCCGAACGGTAAGGTCCTTGAGGCTAGCGCGCGCATCGGCGACGATCGCGGCCACCTCTTCGGGCAATGCGCCCCCGTTGGTATCGCAAAAGACAATCCAGCTTGCGCCGGCGGTTGCCGCAGTACGGATGGCTTGTAAGGCGTATTGTCGATTGGCTTTGAACCCATCGAAGAAATGTTCAGCGTCATACACCAGCTGAGCGTGTTTTGCTAAAAACGCGGTGCTCTCGCCAATCATGTCGAGATTCTCTTGCAGCGAGACGCCCAAAATATCGGTTGCGTGAAAGTCCCAGGACTTACCGACCAGCGTGATGACGGGTGTCTGGGCTGCTACGAGCGCCTTCATGCCCGGGTCATCTTCGACCTTCACACCGCGGCGGCGGGTCATCCCAAATGCGCAAATCTGACTTTGACCCAGAGATAGCGACTTGACCTTTTGGAAAAAAAGTGTGTCTTTCTCATTCGAGAGCGGATAGCCCCCTTCGATCATGTCGATTCCCATCTCGGCCAACCGAGCGGCAATATTGAGTTTGTCCTGAAGCGACAAGCTGACACCCTCTCCCTGAGTTCCGTCTCGGAGGGTGGTGTCGTAAGTTTGAATCGAACGATGCGGCATGGTAAGTCGGTTCGGTGGTACGTTTACCGCGTCAATGCGAGGTAATGCATGTTTCTGAAATGAAAAAACCCCTGAAGCCGAGTAGGCGTCAGGGGTTTGGGTTTGTAATCCTCACGTGGGTAGCGTCGTGTTGGGATCCCCGTAGCCTAGTTTAGGTGGGGGATAATCACTATCGCATGTCTCGTCGGCATGAAACGCTCGTTGTTTTGGATGAATAAACTAGCCTACTGCCAATGGGCGGTGGGCCGTTCCAGTGACACAGAGTATACCCGCCCAGGTTCGGTCTTGGGAAGCCTAATGCCGCTCGGTTTTTGATCAATCGCTGGCTTCCGTACTCGTACTCAGCCCGCAGGGCGGTACTCGTACCATTTCATTGAGTACGAGTACGATTTTTCGCTAGATTTCATCTTCCTCTCGATTAACGTCTCGCCGTCCCAGCGTATGCAATGTCTGTTTCGTGTTCGCCGTGAATGTTGCCGAGGTATTGTTTGCGGACTTCGGGGTGCTGCTTGACTTGCTCCGGCGTTCCTTCGCAGATAACGACTCCCTTGCTGATCACGTAACATCGATCGACCGCGGACAGGATTTCTAAAGCTGCGTGGTCGGTGATGAGAATCGAGATACCATTGTCCCGCAAATCAAAGATGGTTTGCTGAATACTCTGCACGGTTACCGGATCGATCCCGGCAAAGGGTTCGTCGAGCATAATGATGCGAGGGTTGGAGACGAGGCATCGGGCGATTTCTAACCGGCGCCGTTCGCCTCCCGACAACTTGGCTGCATTCGAACGCCGGAGGTGCGAGATTTTGAACTGCTCCAACAACTCGTCCGTCCGTTTACGCCGCTCGGCCCGCGAGACACCGAGCAATTCCAACATCGCCGAGATGTTCTGCTCAACCGTCAACTTTCGAAAGACACTTGACTCCTGCGCGAGATATCCCATCCCGCCGTCTCGAGCTCGGCGATACATCGGCCAATAAGTGACCTCTTCGCCACCCAAAAACACTTGTCCTCGATCCGGCATGATCAGTCCACAAGTCATGCGAAAACTCGTTGATTTGCCTGCTCCGTTGGGGCCGAGAAGACCCACAATTTCAGCATCTCCAACACGCATGCTGACGCCATCGACGACTTTGCGACGTCCATAGGTTTTTTCAAGACCGACGACACTGAGAACATCCATGTTCATCTCATTTCAAGTTTGGTAATCGGAATAAATATTTATCGGATCAGACCCATGCGCTGCACATTAGGCAGAAATTTGATCGGTGCGTTCCAATAATGCGGCCAGAATACCATCACCGCTCGGCCGATCATGAGCCGTTCGGGCGAGTTGTGTTCTCTCCAGGAGCGTGCATCGGAGCTCGCAGTGGAATTGTCACCCATCGGAAAATATTGGTCCGGTTTCAATTCAAAGTCCACCATTTTGCGTTGTTCGAACATTGGGCTCTTGGACCACTGAGTTGGGTTGCTCAAGACGGCATTGCGATGGATAGCGGTCAGGGACATTTTGTCTCTCAATTCACTCAAGGGCATCCCGTGCGTCTGATTAGCGTAAAGTTCATTGTCGTGTTCGGGAGAGGACTGCAAGAGGGCGGACATGATGTTGGGATAGTCGTTTAACTTGTCGCCTGCGGAAGCCGCAATATAGTACAAGTCTCGAAAGACGCGAGCTCTCAGGATTTCTGCGCCTCCGTTTTCAATTCCAATCGCAACCGGCGCAGCGTCCAACGGATTGGTAGTCGTCGTTCTAGGTTTTCGATCGCTAAATGGCAAGTAACTCAGAGTTCCGAGGTTGCCGCTTGGACTCCAGGAAACCGGCTTGCCATCGACCCACAACACCAACGTATCGTCGACGTTGGCGAATCGTAGACGATACCTGCCGCCCGCACGTACCTTGGTCGCCGAAGTCGCTTGGCTTACGAGCTGATCGCCTTTTTCAAATGCATCGACAGGTTGCCCGTTTATCAACACGCGTGCGGTCGCTTGCCCAGTCTTTAGGTCAATGCGGCACTCGTGCTCAACGCCAGCTTCGACCAGCATCAACA
>JBEBHM010001125.1:0-2159 GCA_040080875.1 Pirellula sp. | reverse complement strand
TTGATGAACTCGTGTTTGCGAGTTTCGGAGTTGAAAATACAGCACATGGTATTGAACGGTGTTGCTTGACTGGGCCGAGATCGAGAGCGAGAATGATCACGTTTGATGAGTCCATTGGGTTTGGGGTTGGAACGATTGTGACAGCGGTTGTTTCGGCAACCCGAGATCACGGGTTCGAGTCGCCAGATTCTATTCGAAGGGCTCCCACCCCAAACCCAGGACTTACATGGATTCTTTCTGCTACGACATCCCCTTGAATCACGGAGCCGACAGAATCGCCGCCATAAGCCCCCGCCGCGCAGTGGGGCCTAACACCTCGTTCAACCGGACCCGCTACGGCGATTGCCTCCGCGGGCCGGTTAACTCGAACGTTCTGCCCTTAAACAAATCTTGTTCACTTCCACAACACGAAGGAATTTCGACATGACTCGAATCCGCTACCGGCACCTGATCGGACTTGCACTTTTGCTCCCATTTTTCACATTGTCTAACGTTTTCGAAGCTCCAACTTCTGCCGACGAAAAGTCGAACGTTGTGGAACAATCCGCCAGCACCAAACTGATTGGTACCTGGAAATTGGAGAAAGCCGAGAACCCTGGATCGCCGTCAGGCATTGGTACTCGATTGAAAATGTTTACCGGAACGCATTGGTGCGTCATACAACCCGATGCTGCCGGCAAGATTGTATTTCTTCATGGTGGTACGTACGAATTCGATGGATCAGACCTAAAGACAACAACAGACTTTGCTGGTGACAAGACGTCGATGCTCCTTGGGAAAGCGGGGTCTGTAAAGCTCGAAATCGAGGGCGATGTTCTAAAACAAATCGATCCCAAGGGAGTCTATAATGAAACGTGGCGTCGCGTGACGAAACCCGGCACTAATTGATCCGAACACAACTAGAGCAGAACATCTCTATGGCCTCGAGTGTCACGCAATCGATCGGAACCGCGACGTTGAGTCACAAACGACAGGAAGTTGCCAAGAGGGCAATACGGTTGCTACACTAAAGGCCAGTTGTGGCGAGTGGACTCGGTAGAATTCGCACAGGATAGACGCCGAAGCGGTTTAGCCCAACGCACAATCTATGCCATCGTTCCGCTCCCAGAAATTCTCCAAAAATTTCTTCCCGCTCCAGATGGCATAGATTGCTATTCGTCATTCGATTAAGTGTCCGTGGTGCATTTCGTGTCGCGTTTTGCGGCAAACGCCGCCTCTGGTATAATTGCATTCTGGAGGACAAACCATGACCGTAGAACAGGTAATAGATGACATTTCCGCGTTGCCGCTGAGCGACCAGCTTCGAGTTGTGCAAGCAATTTGGGATCGTCTTCCCAAGGATGTTGGAACGGGGATTTCCTTAGCGCAACAAGCGGAACTCGACCGACGATGGGCCGAATACAAAGCGAATCCATCTTCCGCATTGACTGAGGACGAATTTAGAGAGCGCATTCGAATTGCACGTGGTCGATGAATGCGAAGCTTACTGCCGATACCGAAGCGGATCTGTTGCGTGGGATAAAATGGTTCGACAAGATTTCGTTTGGGCTCGGTGACCAATTTGAATCTGAATTTTTTAATGCACTTGATCGTGTGAAACAGGATCCAGATCTTTTCCCTGCTAATAATACTGGCTACCGTCCATGCCGACTAAAGCGATTTACTTCTGTCCTTTATTTTTGTATCGATGGCGATTTGATTGTCGTCGTTGGACTATTCACAAGTGGCGACGATGAGTCTGTCCTGCAGAAACGCTGATAACGAGAAATTGCATCGAAGTGCTCGATCGGCCGTCTTTGACTTGTGTTGAGTCGATTGCTCGCACAACCGCTGTTCGCCCACCGGGCTGCCTTCCTGCTCGCGCACTGCCACAGCACTTCTTGGTGGCCACGTCAAGCGATGTGAGAATGGCCACACCCATGGGGTCTATTACAATTCCTGCCGTCATCGATGCTGCCCCCGTTGTTCCTGGGCTCGCTCGGTGGTTTGATAAATGGGAGAGCAAGATGCTCGACACTGCGGCCATGCAAATTGCCTTTACCACGCCCACCGAACTATCGAAGCTCTGGCGCATGAACAAAGAGCTGTTTGCCACGGTCCTGTTTGATTCAGCCAAAGACTCCCTCCTGACGCTTCTAGCCGATCCGCAGTATCTCGGA
>JBEBHM010001124.1:0-2161 GCA_040080875.1 Pirellula sp. | reverse complement strand
CTAGTTGCAAGCTCGTTGGTCGCAACTTTGGCGCAGCGACTTGTTCGGGTGCTATGCGATGCTTGCAAGAATGTGCATGAAGATGGAACAGCATCGCCGTTCGGTTGCGAGCTTTGTCGCCGATCGGGTTTTCGAGGTCGAGTTGGTTTGTTTGAACTATTGGTCATGAACGATCCGATTCGGGCGCTGGTACAGTCGCGCGAAAACGCCAGCGTCATTCGACAATCCGCAATCGAGATGGGCCTGACACTGCTTGCCGAAGATGGGCGGACCAAAATCCGACAGGGCCGTACGACGCTGGACGAAGTCCTACGCGTCACCAGCATGCAAACGGTGGTCGGATAATGCCCGTATTCTCGTACAGTGGCATCAACGCATCGCGATCGTCCGTCCGAGGGACCGTGACGGCCGACTCACCTCGTCAAGCCCGAGATCAATTGCGAGGCCAAGGCGTCGTCGTGCAATCGTTGAGCGAATTCGATCGCCGCCGTACCTCGTTGTGGCCATCCTTTTCGGCACGACTGGCTCGAGCGCATTGGACCGATGGCTCACATGAACTGTCGATGCTATTGCGAGCCGGCGTACCGATGCTCGAAGCCTTGGACACATTGGCGGCTCAACATCGTGGGGCGTTCCGCAACGCGATTGTCGGCCTGAGAGATCGCGTGGCATCCGGCTCGTCGCTGGCCCAAGCGATGTCGGAGTATCCGGAGGTGTTCGACGTCGCTTCGATCCGGCTCATCGAAGTGGGGGAGAACGCGGGAACGCTTGAGGCTGTCCTCGAACAACTGTCGGAATACAAACAGCGCATGGCGCAGTTGGGCGACAAAGTCTTCACCGCCTTGCTCTATCCTGCGTTTTTGGTTGTGTTTGGATTGGTTGCGATGATCTTTCTGATGACGGGCGTGTTACCACCCTTGCTCGAGAACCTGAAGGAGACCGTCGGCGTGTTGCCATGGCCGACCCGTATCGCCAAAGGCATGAGCGACTTACTGGTGGGTTACGGTTTATGGCTCTTGCTGATCTCTGTGGTGGTGGCGATCGGCGGACTATTTTTCTTTCGTGGACAAACTGGCAAAGGTTGGTTGGATCGTCAGTTGCTACGCTTGCCGCTGCTAGGACCTTTGATTGTCAAGCAAAATGTATCGCGGATCGCAATGATTGTCGGCCTGCTCACTCGAAGTGGGATCACATTGCCCAGTGCAGTCGAGATCGCCGCCAAATCGACCAGCAGCACTCCGTTCCGCGCAGCCTTGGAGTCCGCATGCCATGATATGGCAGCTGGCAAGGAGTTGGCTGAGTCACTCGATCGTTCCGCAGTTTTCCCTCCGTTGGCAGTTCGAGTTTTCTCTGTAGGCCGCGACTCCGGCAAACTGGACGAAATGCTGACGAGACTCAGCCAAGATTACAATCAACAGTTGACTGTTGCCGCCGCTCGCTTGACGGCTCTCATCGAACCGATCCTAATTCTGATACTGGCTGTCTTTGTCGGCTTTCTATTGGTTGCGACCATACTACCGATCCTGCAGGCAGGAAACCTCCAATCCTCCTAAGTATTTCAAGACATTTCATGCAAACAGCTCGCCCCCATGCACTAAGTCGTTCTGCATTCTCGCTCGTCGAGCTGATGGTCGTGGTGGTGATCATCGGACTACTGAGCAGCTTGGTGGCCATTCAGACACGCAGCTATCTCATCGCCAGCAAACGGAACGCAGCCAAAGCGGAAATCAGTACGTTGATCACGGCTGTAGAGTCATTTTATGGGGAGCTGTCGCGTTACCCAACCAACGACGAGGGCATTGCGATTCTGACCAAAGGAACATCGAGCTACCCGGACGGTTTTATCAAAAAACTGCCGATGGATCCCTGGGGAAAACCGTACGAGTACGTATGTCCCGGCTCCAAGTCCCCATTCGAAATCATTTGTCTAGGGGCTGACGGTCGCGAGGGTGGCGAAGCCGCCAACGCCGATATCAGCAGCGAGGACGTCGATGCCACAGCGAAATAACCGCAGCCAGTTTTGCTCCGCAAAACTTGTGCACTATTGTGGCGCGTTTTGCTCCGCACAACCTTTGCCATGTCGTAGCGCGTTTTGCTCCGCAAAACCGTTGTATCGTTGTAGCGCGTTTTGCTCCGCAAAACCGTTGAATCGTTGTAGAGT
>JBEBHM010001123.1:0-2164 GCA_040080875.1 Pirellula sp. | reverse complement strand
GGTCATCGCTCTCGTCTTTTTACTCATGAGTCTCGTCGTGGACATTCTTTATCTTTTCCTCGACCCAAGGATTGACTATTCATGAGTTCTGAACAGGCACGGCCGGGTACCTTGAACCCTGGAACATCTTCTGATGAATACTCGACCGAATCTTCACCCCTGGGTGGATTGGTTCCACGACGCGCAAGTAGTCAGCTGAAACGTAATCTCAAGCGCTTTCTGATTGGCAACCGCCTTAATCTCGCTGGCGTCATTATCGTGGTGATTTTCACCTTCCTCTCAATCTTTGGCGAGTTCGTCTCCCCGCACGATCCCTACAAACAGGACATCATCAATTCAAAATTCCTGCCGCCATCGCTGGAACACTTTCTCGGAACAGATGAACTCGGTCGCGATATCTTCAGCCGAATCCTGACCGGAACCAGAGTCTCCCTTCAGGTTGCGGTCGTAGTGCTGACGTTTGCGGTTTTGTTTGGAACATTGATCGGAGCGATCTCAGGATTTTTCGGTGGGATCGTTGACGAAATCCTGATGCGCATCACGGATATGTTCCTCGCTTTTCCAGCATTAATGCTGGCAATTGCGATTTCGGCGTCGCTCGGGAAGAGTCTGACGAACACGATGATCGCGCTTGCGACCGTCTTCTGGCCGTGGTACGCGCGATTGGTGCGCGCTCAGGTGCTCTCAATTCGAGAACGAGAGTTCATCGAGGCCGGGCGGAGTATCGGACTCAAATCGTCCAGATTGCTCTTCCGTCACATTTTGCCGAATGCGGCATCGGTTGTGATTATTCAAGTCACCCTTGATATCGGTTTCGCCATCCTTTCAACCAGTTCGTTGAGCTTCATCGGTCTCGGTGCCCAGCCTCCTTCCCCAGAGTGGGGAACAATGTTGTCCACCGCTCGCAACAGTTTCCGGGAGGCATGGTGGTACATGACCTTCCCAGGGGTCGCGCTAACCCTGACCGTCTTCGCCTTCAATGTGCTCGGTGACGGTTTGCAGGACGCGCTCGACCCCCGTTCAAGCCGCCGCTAAGCGGGCGCTCAAGAGTCTTGACCATGCCGTTGCCGATTTCGGATACCTCCTGTAGCGCATCCAGCACTTTGCTGGCGTAGCCTCGGATTTATGGTTGATGCAGAGTTATTTCGGTAGTCGGATCGCCGGATAGCTGAACCTGCTGGATGCCAGGATCGCCTATTCACAGCCTCTGAGAGGCTTTCCTGGATGCTTAGTGGTGCGTTTCACAATTGAATGTCTGGATAGGAATGGTTATGGACCGACCACTTTCGTAGTGCTGGAAGCACCGAGAGCCATCAGGGTGCGGCTTAGGATTGGGTTTCAGAGCCCGTCTCAGAATTCGATATTTATGACAGGCTGTCAGTATCCGGTGCTGCAGCGGCTCAATTCCGTCCTGATATGCAAAATGTTGGGCATTTCCAAAGGCGATTGTGCGCAACCCACCCCCTGTACGGGTGGCCCGCGTGGCCACCCTGCCTGGCTGGCACAGAATTCCAATTTCTGAGACAAGCTCTTCAACCCGATGCGTTGGCCGTCCTCGAACCTTACAAGCAATTGTGAATCAGTCCACTTAGCCTCAGGTTTTCAACCTGAGGTCGAACGACGGCCTGAGGGTACCGATTTGTTTTCGCAACTACCATCAGTTCCGTGCAATGGACGCCAACCAATATGTTCGCCGCTCTAGTTGACGTATCAGACGTCGTACCACGGAGCGGCGCAGCCCACCGAGACGGGAACACTGTCGGACAAAGGCTTCGGCTTTCCACCATGTCTATGCTTCATCGAAGAGATGGCGCTCGTCCAACCAGATCACGAAGGTCAGCGGCGGCCCGTTCGCGCACACCTGGGGAGGTGGTGTGCGTTGCCGGTTCAGTCAACACGTTTCGTTCTTCCGGAGACAAACTGAGCGTGCTGCGCCTGGCCGGAACCTTCTTCGTCCCTTTCTCGACCGCTTCGCCAACACAAAGTGTGTCTCACAGTCACCGAATTGGCTCCGTAACGGCCGCAATCACACTTTCGCGAAAATCGCAGAATTGTGATTAAGTGTGCGTTTCGTGTGAGCCTATGGGATCGCCCTCGTCATGCCATCCCATCTTCGACCGCGCAAGGCGACTGCCGCCAGAGCGGGGTCGACCACGAAAACCGC
>JBEBHM010001122.1:0-2165 GCA_040080875.1 Pirellula sp. | reverse complement strand
ACCAATCGCACGTCGGCTCGCAAGAGATCAGAAAAGCTGCGGATGCCCTTCGGGTTTCCATTGCGGACCGCAACCACCCCGCGCATCTTGGCGATCGGCAATGCCTCGCTCAGCAACTGCTTCTGATTCCCCATTTCGATGAAACTATCGTCGGCTGGCAAATACAAATCACCAACTCCGCTAACTTCCATCGAGGACAGCAGCGTTTGCGAAGCACCATACTGAATCTGGACGGACCGGCTGAATTCTTTTTCGTACTCCTTGCGGATGTCTTCCATCACACCCCGGTTGCTGGCGGCGCAGAACAGGACGAGAGACTTCGTTTCGGAATGGGAACCAGAAATCGAAGACCTCTTGGACGATGGATTAGCCGTCAAATAGATGATCGATCCGACCACGACTGACATCGATGCGATTAAGACGAATGCTTGTCGACTCATCTATCTATTTTCTCCTGCCAGGTGGAATACTCAATAGCTCAGGCGGTTTGGCCGGTGATCTCTCAAGGCTCGCCACGGGAGGAGGCGCATTGGCTTCATCGCCATAGAGTTCTTGGTTCCAGTCGATAGACAAGAGCAAATCGAAGCCTGGGTTCTTTTCTTTGACTTGGCACGAGCAAGCTCCGCATAAGAACATGGTCAAATCACCGATCAATCCGTCATCCAATTGCTTTGCCGGGATCACTTCTAAGGCTCGGCCTCGACCAAAAACAGGTACCAACAAAGGCTCGTCGTTATTATCGGGTTCAAACCCGGAAATAAGTTGTACCAACATCTGTTCGCGTGCATCGTCGACGTCGATTTCGAGGATGGAGAATTTCAAGAACAACGGGACTTCGCTGTAAAGCTCAGAACCGGCAAGTCCAATTCCGTCGGGCAACTCCAGGGTTTTGCTCAGGCGATCCAAGGAATCCGAAAGTCGTTTGCGGACCGCTTGGTTCTTCTCGGCATCCTTTGACTTCAATAGCAACCAGACAACGGAGTCCCCCTTCAGCAATCGCTTGGTCAACTCGGTTCGTACGGGTGAATCGAGCAAACGGTCCTTGGAGAACCCCTCCAGTTTCCCGTGCCAATGATTGACAGTCTTGCCTGTGCCGAGTGTCGTGCGAATGACCACGTAGGGAACCACAACCTTGGGTTGCGCTCGGACGGTATCCCAAAGTGAAACGCGGGTAGGTTCCTTTTCGTTTCGGACGTCGCTGCGAATCACTTCGACATTCGTTTTCCCTCCATGGTTGATCGAGTTCTTGGAGATCTCTTGGATCAATTCCTCCTGTGCTTGATTGAGCCCCTCATGGAAAACGATAACCTCGCAAACATCCGGGCGCCAGCGCTCGAGGGCATAGCGGAACACGGGTATGTTGCAGGCATACGCGATCGAGCCAAACAAGCACAAGAACACTGTGCAAACGATTCTTTTTGTTTTCATCGAGTGGTCCTGGAATCCTACTTGCCAAAACACATGAGTTGCCCATCAATGGTAGAAAGATAAAGTCTACCACTTGCTCCTGCCATCCCATCCCATGCTGGTAATGAACCAAGATCCAACTGATTCTCAACTTCGCCGCTATCGCAATTGACGGCCAGCAACAAGCCGCTCATCTTACCATCGATTGCGCCGTCTTGTTTTGCGAGCAACGCTTGAACTTCACTGTCTCTTTCGGAGAGAAGCTTGAATGTCTCCTCTTCGTCGATGATATCGAGTGGGCCTGCGATAAACAACTTGTTGCCCGAAAGCACCATCGCTCGAACATAGATTGGAACGTCGGATGTCCACTTGGGTTTGACGAAGCTATTGCCGGCTTGTTGTTGATTGGCAGCCGCACGCCTTGCTGCGTTTTGGGCGGCTGGCGCCTGTGCTGCGTTGTCTGCGGTTGCAGCACCAGGTGCAGCAGATGGAGCGGTTGCAGCAGGAGCGGCGTTCCGGTTTCTCGCAGTCGCGTTCCCCGCAGCTCCGGCTCTGGCGGTGAATTGAATGGCTTTGCCGAAACGTCCGTCGACCGTGTTGCCACCCTCCATGGTTCCATTGTTTCGGTACGTTGAAAAGTCGCGAGCGGTCCCGTCGTCAAACGTAACTACCAAATGGGGATCATTTCCTACTTCGGAACCGTTGGCAAACCGATCCGCAATTGCCGCGTCGGTCGCTGCATTCAGATAAAAACGGAA
>JBEBHM010000380.1:0-8300 GCA_040080875.1 Pirellula sp. | reverse complement strand
TTGCGAACTCCGTCCCAGCAGGTCGTCTGATTCTTGGCGGTCTGCAAATCATCGATGGAAAAAACGTTAGGTTCCGTTTTCAGGAGCCAATATTTTTTTGTCTGTTTTCGCACGACTTGGGAGCTCGACGGCTTGAGCTACTCTTTGGTGGTTATGGGTTGGATATCCAAGGTCATAGGCATGCCGTCGCGCAGAATCTTGACCGAGTAGGATCGGTCGGCTGGGAGTTGTTCTACGATGCTTTTGAAGTCGTCGGGATTAATAACCTTTTGATCTCCAATTGCTTGAACGATATCCCCTACCAGGATTCCCCCTTTTTCAGCCGGACCATCGGTCACGACTTTCCCAATGTAAACACCGCTTCGAACGGAGATTTTCAGATCGCTCGCTATGCCTTGGGGAATCGAGAACGCTTGAACACCGAAAAGCGATCTTCTGACTTTTCCGTTGCTGATCAATTCCTTAATGATCCACTGCACACGTCGGGCGGGGATTGCAAACCCGACACCTTGAAACTGCCCGCTCGTGGATGCAATCGCAGTGTTGATACCTACCAAATCGCCGTTTATGTCAAGCAATGCTCCGCCTGAGTTCCCAGGATTGATAACTGCATCGGTCTGAAGCAATTGGCCGGACAATAAACTCATCGAGCGGCCTTTGCTGCTGATGATGCCTACGCTGACCGTTTGGTCTAGACTGAATGGACTACCGATGGCGATCACCCAATCACCGATCATTAAAGCATCCGAGTCTCCCATGGTGGCAGCCGGCAGTGGATCCGGACTGCGTACCTGGAAGATTGCAATGTCGCTTTTCTTGTCGGACCGAACGTCGTTCCCCACGAGTTTGCGTCCATCGGGCAAATAGACCACGATCCCTTTGGCTTTGCTAATTACATGATGGTTGGTCACACACAGGCCATCTTCCGACAGTATTACTCCGGACCCGATTTCGTAGTCTTTACTGGAATTCTTATCCAGCAAATCCAGTTCTTCCAGAGTCGGATCGACGTCTTCGCGGGTGGCCAGTACCTTGACCACGCTAGGCATCATTTTGGCCGAGGCAGCGTGAAAGGCGAGGGCCATGCCACGTGCCTGCGCTTTTGCTTGCTTGAGGGCGTTGTCGTCCGGAATATCTTGCGACGCATTCGTATACGATATGGCAACGATAGCATGGGCTAGTACCAGCACGAGTACCAGCACGAGTACAACGCCTGCTCGTGTGATTGGAATTCTCTGAATGATTTTGCTGTACATACTTTTCTCGAATTCGATCGGTTTGTCGCTCCCTTGCAAAATCGCGAGGGGCTGATTTAGTGTAATCGGGTATGATGAGGAGCCATATCCAAGTTTAACTCATTCATCCACTTTGGGGCGAGCCCAGCCATGATTCCAGCCATAGTCATCTCAAACAAACGAGATCGAAAATCGCTTACAGACCAAGAGATCGACTTTATGGTCCAGGGCTACGCGCGCGGGAGTATTCCAGACTATCAGATGTCAGCGCTGGCAATGGCGATTTTTCTCAATGGAATGTCCGAGCGAGAAATATCAACATTAACAAATTCGATGATCGCAAGCGGATCGAGACTCGCCAAGGTTGGTGATGTGCCCCGCGTAGACAAACACTCCACCGGCGGACTCGGTGACAAAACTTCGCTCATTTTGGCTCCACTGTTGGCATGCTGCGACTTGCACGTCCCGATGATTAGTGGTCGAGGGTTGGGGATTACAGGCGGAACGCTTGACAAATTGGAGTCCATTTGCGGATTTCGAACGGACTTGAGCGAAAGCGAGATTGAGTCACAGTTGCATTCTGTTGGATGCGTGATCACGGGTGCAACGGACACGCTCGTTCCTGCTGACAAAAAATTGTATGGTCTCCGCGACGTGACTGCGACGGTGCCATCGATCCCGCTCATAACAGCTAGCATCATGTCCAAGAAAATTGCCGAGAGCTTAGATGCACTCGTGTTGGATGTGAAATACGGGAGTGGTGCATTCTTGGGAACGCAAGCTCTGGCCGAAGAGCTTGCCCGTTCGCTTATGCGCGTGGGTCGAGATTCTGGCGTCGCGACTTCGGCATTGATTACGGACATGACTCAGCCTCTTGGTTGCATGGTCGGAAACGCATGTGAAGTGGACGAATCGGTCGAAGTCCTCCAAGGTGGTGGGCCATCGGACGTCCGAGAGCTAACGATCGAGTTAGCATCCAGGTTGCTCATCAGCACACAAAGAGAATCGCAGCTTGACGAAGCAAGGCTTCGATTGAGCCGACTCATCGACAGCGGCGCAGCCATGGAAAGATTCGAACGCATGGCCAGTTGTCAGCATGGCTCGCTTGCCGCCGTCAGGCCGCTCGGCAGACTTCGACCTGTACTCGCTCAGGCGAACGGTTATTTGCAATCCACGGACGGTCAGTTGCTGGGCCAAGCGATCATCGCGATGGGTGGTGGGCGAACCGTTGCAGGCGATCGCATCGATTTTTCCGTCGGAATGAGGATGCGCTGCAAAGTAGGCAGTCCGATCGAGGTTGGGCAGCCGATGGTTGAGTTGATGTGCGATGATAATGGCCGGGCAGAAACAGCTAGCAAATTGGTTCTGCAAGCGATGGTTCTTGGCGAAGAGGCCGTGCCGCCGCAGCCACTTTGGCGAGACTTTGTCTAGCGTTTAGTAGCGATTACCGGGGCAGAAACGCACGCAATCTTGAGTTTTGGATTGACAGAACTGCTTAGACGTTCGGCCTGGGGCTACATGATGGTGCCCAATTCAGCTCGCATGTAGCGGAAACCGTCAAGGTTTTCGAGCCGTTGTCGAAACGCTTGACGCGTTCCGCTACGGCAGAATGGCGCGCCGTCATTTAGTGCGAGACGTGCCAGCTCGCCGCTTGATGACCGTTAAGTAGGCAATAACCGCTCGCCTAATAACCCGCAGGCCTGGGTTTTGAGCTAGGCATCAACGCAAAAATAGCGAGAATCATAGGCTGTTCAGTTGGCTGGCTCGTTCTTCATCGGGATACTCGTTCCTAATCGGGATTACCGTCCGCAAGTTGCGGGTCGCGCAACAAGCCTCTCTTTGTGTCCCTTAGGTAAATCATGCAAAAGACTCTTGTATTGCTCAAACCAGATTGTGTTGAACGTCGATTGATGGGCGAGATTATTGGCCGATTCGAACGCAAAGGCCTGAACATCGTTGCCATGAAGTTGTTGCGGGTCAGCCCTGCACTTTCCAAGCAACATTATGCCGAACATGTCAGCAAGCCCTTTTACCCAAACTTAGAAGCCTTCATTACATCCTCGCCCATCCTGGCCATGGCCATTGAGGGTCTTGATGTCATTCGCGTTGTTCGCGAAATGCTTGGAGCAACCAACGGACTCAAGGCCGCTCCCGGGACCATTCGAGGAGACTTTTCAAGCTCTCGACAGATGAACTTGGTCCACGCCTCGGACAGCGAGGAATCGGCAACACGGGAACTTGCACTTTATTTCCAAACGAGCGAAATATGCGAGTACACTCCCACTTTGGTCGGCAGTTTCCGCGCAAGCGACGAAACATAAACTTCCACTTCGCTCTTAACCACCGATTGAATAATGCGTCGCACAGACATCCGAAATATCGTCATCATCGCTCACGTCGACCACGGCAAAACGACCATGGTCGACTGCTTGCTTAAGCAGAGTGGACAGTTTCGTGAATCCCAGTTGCAGGGAACATGCATCTTGGACAGCAATGATTTGGAGAAAGAACGGGGCATCACCATTCTCTCGAAGAACATTGCCATCGACTACAAGGGGGTCAAAATCAACTTGATCGACACTCCTGGTCACGCGGATTTCGGTGGCGAGGTGGAGCGGGTCGTGCGGATGGCAGATGGCGCGTTGGTGTTGATGGATGCCGCCGAAGGCCCCATGCCGCAAACACGGTTTGTTCTTTCCAAGGCGCTCGAGGTCGGTGTAAAGCCCATCGTTGTGATCAACAAGATCGATCGTCCCGACGCGCGATGCGACGAAGTGGTCGAAGAAGCACTCATGCTCCTCGTGGATCTCGGTGGCGAACACTACATGGACCACTTCGATGTGATCTTTACTTCCGGACGCGCTGGTTACTCGACCTTTGATTGGCGAGTGCCTGGCGATTCCATGGTTCCACTTTTGGACATGATGCTCGACAAGATTCCGGGGCCCGAAGTCGAACCGGAAGCACCACTCCAATTGCTGGTCACCAATCTGGATTGGTCCGACTATGTTGGACGAATCGCGATCGGACGCATTCAATCGGGTACGATGAAAAAAGGGCAAACGGTCGATATCGCCAAGGACGAGGGCCGAGTTGTTGGATCCACCGTGGCCAACTTACAAGTTTTCGACAAGCTAGGGCGTGTCGATGCCGATCGCGTGGAAGCGGGCGACATTGTAGCGGTGGTCGGCTTGGGGGATATCGAGATTGGGGACACCATCTGCAATCGAGGACAGGTCAATGCATTGCCAAGATTGCGAGTGGACGAACCAACCCTCGAAATGATTTTCTCGATCAACACATCACCTCTGGCTGGCCGAGATGGCAAATACGTTACGACGCGACAACTCAAGACGCGACTTGAAAAAGAGCTGGAACGCAACGTCGCATTGCGGGTACGACCGGTCGAGGGGAGCGAAGCCTTTGCGGTGCGAGGTCGAGGTGTGTTGCACTTGTCAGTGCTGATCGAGACCATGCGACGCGAGGGCTATGAGATGAGCATTAGCAAGCCTCGAGTTGTTTTGCGACAAGTCGACGGCCAACTGCATGAGCCATACGAAGTTCTCAACGTCGAGGTCCCCACCGACAAAATGGGACCAGTCATGGAGATGGTCGGAAATCGCCGAGGGCTGCTCGAGGAGATGACGCCGCGTGGCGAATACACGTTGCTTCGTTTTTCGATTCCAGCCCGTGGTTTGATCGGATTGCGCACACGCATGCTCAACGCAACGCAAGGGACCGCCATCATGCACCATCGCTATTCTGGTTATCAGCCGATGGAAGCCGACTTGCCGCGCCGCGCCAACGGAGTCTTGGTTTCGATGGTGCCGGGTCGAGCCATTCCATACGCGTTGTTTGCGTTGCAAGATCGCGCCGAACTGTTCGTTGGGCCGGGCGAAGACGTCTACGAAGGGATGGTCGTCGGCGAAAACGCTCGCGACAACGATCTCGTGGTCAATCCAACCAAAGAGAAAAAACTCACCAACATTCGAGCGGCCGGAAGCGACGAAAATATCATTCTCAAACCACCGCGACAATTGTTTCTTGAGGCCGCGTTGGAATACATCGAGGATGACGAGCTGGTGGAGGTCACCCCGAATGTCATCCGTATCCGCAAGGTTTTCTTGAAAGAAAACGAACGACGCCGTCAACCCAAAACATCAGGCGAATTGGCCATCAGTTAGTCCGTCATCCATGCTTGCTCTAGGGGTGAAGGTAGCGGATCTTGTTAAAGTTCCTTGCGATTACTGTTGCACAATTCTCCGAATTGTTCGATCCTCATTAATTCATCCGAACTTATTTCGGTCCTCGAGAATTAGTCCCGATAGGAACGACAGATGCCTAGCTCGGGCGTGCAACCCAACCTTGCAAATATGTCGCATTTTTGACGAATGAGGTAACCACAATCGGCCAGTAGCGATTGGGCTGAGTCAATGACGCAAGGGTACACTAGTTGTCACGATGCAGAGCACTATTGGATGGATTGCATTAACTTAGTGCGCATCAGGATGCCGAGAACGATCAAAGCAGCCATCGAAAGGCCAGCGCCGATCAGGAGTGTTAGTTTCGAGCCCGAAACATCCCAGGCGTAACCGGCAACGATGCTGGCGAGGAATGTCGTCGCCCCCGTGATAGCGTAATAGATTCCCATGCAGGTTCCACGCTGTGCACGCGGTGCATGATCGGCGATGAGCGCTTTGCCAACGCCGTCTGTGAGCGCCATGTAGACTCCGTACAAAGCCATCAACGGCCACACGGCCCAGGCGTTTTCACGGTGCACGAACGCCAAGCAGACGTAGACTACCGAGTAAATGAACCAACCTGCTGCAATCAGGCACCATCGACCTTGCCGATCGCTCATCGCGCCGAACGGATACGAGAGCAACGTGTAGGTCACGTTAAAGAGCGCATACACTACCACCACGGCAACGGGAGAATACCCCAATTCACTCACTTTCAGCAGTAGAAAAGTATCGCTGCTATTGGCCAACGAAAACAAGACCAGCAAGCCGATCACTGCCCAATACGAGGCTGGCAATCGACGATCCGGCAAGCCAGGGTTCGATGTTGGTACTGCGGAAACGGCTGATGCCTCAGAAGGGCCTTTGATCGCCGCCTCCGATTCTGCAAGGCGTGTGGGCTCTTGGACCAGGAACGTAAGTAACCAGGATACGAGACCGAGCACAGCCCCCACTCCTATGATCGTGCGCAGAACCCATCCAGACGGGGCGATGGGTGGTTGCACATTTGGGTCCGGGCTCGCGATCAACCATGCCAGCAGGCATGCGGACAATACAACGCCCAAGAGAGCGCCAGCGGTGTCCAACGTGCGGTGCAAACCAAACGCTCGACCCCGCAATTCCGCAGGCACTGCATCGGCGATCAATGCATCGCGAGGAGCCCCGCGCAGTCCCTTGCCAAATCGATCAAGCAGTCTGCCTCCGATCGCCATCGGCCAAACCGTCGCGAATGCGATGACGGCTTTTCCCAAGACCGGCAATCCATAGCCCCAACGTATCCAGCCGGTACGGCCGTGTGCAGAGCGAGATCGATCGCTACGAAAACCCGCATAAGCAGACATGACCGAGACCAGCAGGACGGCTCCACCCTCCATCGCACCGAGCTGCGTCTTGGATGCACCGACCACTGAAATCATGAACAATGGGAGCAGCGGGTAAACCATTTCGCTCGACACGTCGGCAAAAAACGACACCCAGCTCAGCAACCAAACCGTACGCGGCAATTTGGTATGGGCCGATGGCGTCGCGGAATCACCAGCGTCGGAAGAATTAGTTGACAATGACTTTAGCCCTTAAAAAATAGTGAAAAATCGCAGCGATTTGTTCACCAACAAGCGATTGTTGCCAAGGACTGCGATTGACCCATAATACGGACGATGCCCGAGTTGTGGTCCATCGTTGTGGACGCTGGCTTCCAAATAATCTAACATCTATTGCTACCTGCCCGAACTCAGCTCACCCACTTTTCCATTCCATGGCCCTCTCCCTCTCCCGGCTTTCAATCATGACATCCTGCGAACTCAACAACTCGAATCAAGAATCTCGTTTCCTTAGTCCGCTCCTTAGCCGGCGTCGCGCGCTGGGTTTGTCGATCGGCGCCTTGACCATTGGAACACTGGGCCAAATTCCACTGGGCCGTAACACTCTGTGCCCAAGTGCTCTTGGAATCGACAAATTTTTGCGTCCTATTCCCGGTAGCCTGCGTTTGAGTCTGTGCGCTTATTCCCTGCGAGACTTGCTCAAGCCTAACGGCGGAATGAACTTGTTTCAGTTCGTCGATTATTGCCAAGCGCAAGGGATCCCCGGCGCTGAACTGACCAGTTACTACTTCCCAAAAGAAGTCACCAATGACTATCTGGTCGAGCTAAAACAACACTGCCACAAACAAGGTATCACCATCTCCGGGGGAGCGATTGCCAACGATTTTTGTAATAGCAATCCTGACAAAGTTCGAGCCGATATCGAACATTGCAAGAAATGGATCGACCACTACGCAGTCTTGGGAGCTCCCGTGATTCGGATCTTTGCAGGGAGCCAACCCAAAGGAGATTCGTGGGACGTAACCGTCGCTCGTTGTGTCGAGGCATGCGAAACGGTTGGCAAATACGCTTCTCAAAAGGGAATTTATTTGGGGCTGGAAAATCATGGCGGCGTAACCGAAAAAGCCACTGGCTTGCTTGAGATTATTCGAAAAATCAACTCCAAAAGCATCGGAATCAATTTCGATTCAGGAAATTTCCGCGCGACTGATGATCCCTATTCTGAGCTGGAGCAGATTGCACCTTATGCGGTAAACGCGCAAATCAAGGTTGAGATGATGGTTAACAAGAAAAAGGAAGAAGCCGATCTCGCTCGGATCGCAAAGATACTTAAGAATGCTGGCTACAGCGGATGGGTTTCCCTCGAGTACGAAGCCGCCGAGAATCCCATGGTCGCCATTCCAAAATGGGTACAAAAGATAAAGGCTACCCTTTAGTGCGTCTTCAAAGCTAACAATTGCGTAGCGGAGGTTGTTAAACCTCCCAGATCGCAGGGATCTTTTACA
>JBEBHM010000379.1:0-8302 GCA_040080875.1 Pirellula sp. | reverse complement strand
GCCCATCGACGAACCGCTCGCTATTCGCTTCATTGCAGATGCTGCCAATGGCCTTGAAGTAGCTCATCGGAGCGGGCTCATTCATCGCGATATCAAACCAGCCAATCTCCTGCTTACAGAGCGAGGCAAGCGATCGATGGAGCGCATGGCCATCGACGACTCAGTCGACGTCGCCACGGACGAGCCACTGGTCAAGGTCGCGGACTTCGGACTTGCAAAACACTATGAATCGTCCGAGACGATGGCCATGACTCGAACGGGCATGATCATGGGAACCCCGCTGTACATGTCGCCCGAACAATGCCGTGGTGAATCGATCGGTCCACAATCTGATGTCTACTCGCTGGGCGCAACGCTTTATCAATGTTTGGTTGGCCGAACTCCGTTTTTGGGTCAGACTCCTATCGAAATCTTTCGCAAGCACTGCGATGAACCGGTCCCATCGATACGATCGATCAACGGCAAGGTCAGCGACGCCGTACAAAACATCGTCGAAAAGTGTCTCGCCAAGAACCCGTTGATGCGTTATCAACACGCGGGGGAACTGGCGATCGACCTCGAAGGAATTCTGCTCGGCACCGCCTCGTCGATTGTCATGCATCCCGCGATTCCCGACTCGAACACTCCGGGCCAGCTTTGCTATCGATACCAATGGAAACTGAGGTCTTCGTCGGAATTGATTTGGCCTTACGTCTCGAACACGGATCGCGTGAATCACGCCATCGGACTGCCAGCCGTGCGATACAAAACTCTCCATGATCCGAAACTCGGACTTCGGCGAATCGCCATGGTTCGAGCCATGGGAATGAATATGGAATGGGAGGAACATCCCTACGAATGGGTCGAAGGACGGCGACTCAGCGTTTTGCGACAGTTTCCATCCGGCCCATTCTATTGGTTTACCAACGTGGTTGAACTTCAACCACAATCCGATGGTGGCACGTTGGTCGTTCAAACGCTCAACATGCGGCCAAGGAATTTCCTAGGCAAACTCTTCGCCAAATTTCAAATCGGAGCCAAGTCCGAGCGCAATTTTGGACGCGTCTATGAAAAGATTGATGCGTATCTTCAGTCCAACTCCATGTCCAACGCGACCGCCAATCCGTTCTCGGTCTCAAAGCCGATGACGCGAGAACAGAAACGTCGTCTGAGCGAACGAATGGGCCGAGTTCGAGCGGCTGCAAACCATATCGCACCAGAAGTGCTCGACACGCTCGAACAATTTGTCGAATATGCTTCCGATCTTGACGTCGCTAGACTACGGCCACTTGCATTCGCCGAGCGGTTTGGACTAGATAAACAACAGACCGTTCAAGCGTGTTTGCTTGCGGCTCGCGAAGGGGTGCTCGTATTGTTGTGGGACATACTCTGTCCCACTTGCCGAATCCCTTCCGACGTTCAGGAAACCCTCAAAAGTCTAGCCGACCATGGGCATTGCGAGGCTTGCAATGCCGACTACGAATTGGATTTCTCGCAAAGCATCGAGCTTATCTTTCGAGCGCATGTCGAAGTGCGCACGTCCGAAACAAGGACCTACTGCATCGGTGGTCCCGCATTTTCGTCGCATGTCGTTGCACAAATTCGACTGGAACCCGACGAACGACTGACGGAATCATTAGCTCTCGGAGACGGGCAATATCGCCTGAGAGGCCCGCAGCTGCCGTTTGTGATCGACTTTCGCGTTTCACAAAATAGTCGCGTCTCGCGATGGGATGTCGATCTAACCAAGCCACCATCCCAAGCGAACATTCCTATCTTGCGAAGTGGTGAGCAAGTATTCTGCTTTCTGAACAATCATGTGGCGCCGCGACAAATTCGCATCGAAAGATTGGCGTCGCGTGCCGATGCACTGACTGCCGCCGAAGCGGCCCGAATTCCCGCGTTTCGCGAATGGTTTCCAGACGAAGTTTTGTCGCCTGGCCAAATGCTCAGCTTAACCACCGTCACATTGATGAATTGCCAAATTGCGAATGTGGGCGAACTCTACGCCGCGCAGTCCGACCAGGCTGCATGCTCGCAATTGCTCAGGCATTTGCAGGCCATCGCGGCAATCGTTAATCAACATGCTGGCTGCGTAATCAAATCGATGAACGATGGTCTCAACACCGTCTTTCCCTCGGTTGCTCGCGCGCTACAGGCCGCTAAAGAAATTTCCGAGGCCTCCGTGGATTGGAGTGTGAGAATCGTCAGTGCGATTCACCAGGGGTCGGCCATCGTCGCTACCATCAACGATCGCCTCGACTATTTTGGACATACACCTCAATTTGTGGATGACCTTTTGCGTCGCTCAATTGCAGGTGAGATCTGTGTTTCCGACGAGTCCTGGAACGAATCGGGGTTGAATGAACTCTTTGGCCGGAATTGGACTGTCGAGATGCGCACGCCGCTGACCGGCTGGCCCAAGTGGCATATTGTCGTCCTACATCGATCGGATCGCGAGACTGTTGTCTGAATCTACGGGGGTGGAACATTGCAAAGAGCCATGTTACAAGTATGGGTAGCTGTTTGTCCCTCCCTAGAACGCTTGTACTTTACATCGGAGCCTACCGCATGAAGATCCATTCCGTTGTGGCGCTATGCGCTTTTCTTTGCCTCACCCAACCATTTTCGTCCGCCCAAGAAAAGGTGGCTCAAAAACAAAAGCCGGTCCGAATGGGTACCGGGTTGATGACTTTTGATACTGTGCCTGGCTGGGGTTTGCGTCCCAATGGTGAATCGGCTATCGGTTCAACGCACGGCGCAGTCGTTATCGACGAAGCAGGCAATATCTACACCAGCGCCCAAGCGGGAGTCTTTGTCTTTTCACCTGATGGCAAAGTCATTCAAAGCTATCTAGGCAAAGAGTATTCAGATATCCACGACATGGAGATCCGCAAAGAGGCGGATGGCGAGTTCATCTACGGAGCTCGAAACAACAACGCTGAAGGGATCAAGTTCAATATCGCAAGTGGAAACATCGTCCTCAAACTAAAGTTTCCTGTTGAATCGGGACTTGAGCTAAAGGATAAGGACTTCAAACCTACCGCGATCACGATCGCTCCGAATGGAGACATTTTCTTGTCGAATGGTTATGCGACCAATCACATCTTCAAATACGACAAGAACGGCAAGTATTTGAAGCACTTCGGCTCCAAAGGTAATGATCTCAAACAATTCAACACGGCGCACGGCATGACCCTCGATACTCGCTACGAGCCTCCGCGACTACTCATCTGCGATCGCAATCACACACCCAAGGGAAGACTCTTGCATTACAGTTTGGACGGCGAGTTTATTGAGGAGGTTATCACCGGACTTGGCAAACCTACGTCGGCAGCCGTTCAAGGTGATTACGTTTCAGTGCCGGATCTTGATGGTCGGCTGGTCATTCTCGACAAGAGCAACACGATCATGGCTGTCCTCGGTCATAATCCCGATCCCAAAAAACGGGGCACTAACAATGTGCCCCAAGCAGAGTGGATCGAAGGCGTTTTTAGCGGTACCCACGGCTCATATTGGGACAAAGAAGGCAACTTGTACGTGCAGGACTGGAACGTCTCCGGGCGGATCATGAAACTGGTGCGAGTTAAACCGTAACTTCGAAGCCGATGTTCGACGTGATTAATTGCGTCCCAATGGACAGTGTCGATATAGGTTTCCGTCCCACGAGAATCCCAACAAAGTCCTCCGTTGCCGTTGGGATTTGAATCAACACAACGAACTTGAAATAGCTTACGGGAATTCCGGGATCTTTGGATATGTACTTATTTGGAACAAACCAGAGCGCACCAAAGTTGTGGAAATAACAGCGGATTCGTTTACTTTAGAATTCGAAGGCAAACGAGAAACATATGTACGGGTAGTCGACGACATCCTCGAAAAGGCCCCATAAACTTAATCGATGTAAAAATTACCGATAAGGTTATCGATCCGCTCGCATGCAGCCATCCGACGTTGCTCATACGAGCCCTCAAGCATCATCCATTCGAAACCCGGATGGCTTAGCTGGTCCACGAAACGTTGGTGCATCCAATCGCGAATCAATTCACCATCTCGGAACCCGTCTTGCACAAAGGGCACATCTGGTTTCGCTAGCAAATACAGGTCTGCTTTGCACCTCCCGATTTGATCCACTTCGACGTCACGATGCCCGTAGTAACGTTCAAACCACGTGCCCGTCGCAAACGAATTCGTATCACAGAGGAGAACTCGATTTGCCAACCTGGCCGCATCATCTTCTCGCCGTCGCTGTTCGGTCGCGATTTCAACAAACTCTTCGCGGCTCCATTTTGGCAGCGGATCATACATACTTAGGCCAGCTACTTTTCGTTCCCAATGTTCGCGTCCGTATTCCGCAACCCAAGTGGTCTTGTAGTGGTACGCCAATTGCTGAGCCAATGTTGTTTTGCCTGTCGATTCAGCGCCAAGCAGAACCACCCGAGGCACGAGCCATGCCCTCACGCAGGGTTCCAGCATTTCCAAATGATCCAACGGACGTTTGCGGATTTCCGTACCCGATATTGGTACGGTCGCTCGTGATCGGTCGACCATTACATGTCGCGATCCCATAAGTCCGGCGAAGACAGGACCGTAGTCTTCGCTGGTAAAGACGACATCCGGCGAGCGGCCGAGGTACTCGGTCGTAAAATCGGCCCAGGCTTGCGATTCATCGGCCAGGTGGTCATCCACCAGCCGAATGTCACATGTGGGATGAATCTCTTGTAGCCAAGCCAGTCGCAATTTACCCGGTATTTTCTGCGAGGAATGGTGAGCCACCATCACGATCAATTCGTCGACTTGTGCCCGCGCAGCGTCGATCAAACGCTTGTGTCCCCGATGGGGTGGATAGAACTTTCCGACGATAAAGCCAAGCGTCATGATGCGACCGTGGCTTCGCGAGGTAGGTGCCATGCACCTGGTTCTCCACCCGGAGACCCACCGCCGGACCTGTGCCATACACGGCGCCACTCGATCCATCCGATGATGGCCATGCATAGAAAAACCGCGTACAAAATGGCCGTTAGGTAGAGCTCTTTATAGACGTACAACGGAACATAAACGATATCGACAAGAATCCAGCCGAGCCAGTTCTCCAGCCGTTTGCGAGTGAGCAACCATTGTGCACCCAAGCTTACGGAGGTTGTGAGTGCATCCCAAAACGACGCGGAGCCTCCAACATGATACAACATCGTCCAGAGTCCGGCCGTCGACAAAAAACAAAACACCAATACCGTGATCAATTCGGCGCGACTCGCCTTCACGATCGGAATGGAATGGGAGCGATCCCCCGTGCGCGACCACATGACCCAACCGGCAAGCCCCAGCACGAAATAGACCAATTGCAAGCCTGCGTCCGCATACAGTTTGGCCTCGAAAAAGACGATGGCATAAGCGGTGACATTGGCAAGTCCCATCGGAAAATTCCACACATTTTCTCGTACAACCAGCCAAACACAAACAGCCCCGGTGACAAACGAAAATGCCTCAAGCCACGTTGCCCACTTTGCGCAGGCAGCAACCAGCGCAACCCCAACGACGCCCACAGTCAGGATGGCCAAAACCAATGAATTCTGATTCTCGCGATTCATGGCACTAAAGATGGCATTTGAGTTGTCGAAACGCTATGCCAAACGAGGTTGTTTCGCTACCATTTTACTTGGATGTGCACGAGATTGGTGCCAAGCTGCCTGCAACCAACAACTTTCCAAATCGCTAGGGTCCCGGGCTCGATGCGATTCAAACCATGATTCGAAGATTCCATGAGTGTTGCTCTCGAACCAAGACCCTTTCAAGCCTATCGCGAATTGGGCGACGATGTTCTCAATCTAAGGATTGCCGCTGCAAAGCGTGAGCTAGGCAAGCGCTTGCTCATTCTCGGGCATCACTACCAGCAAGACGAGGTGATCCAGCACGCTGACTTGACAGGGGACTCGTACCAATTGAGCAAGCTGGCTGCCGAGAGCCAAGACTGCCGGACAATCGTCTTCTGCGGCGTCCACTTCATGGCCGAGACGGCTGATATCCTCGCCAATCGCCCGGAGAAAATCGAATCTCGTGGCGGCGAGCGTGTCTCGGTGATATTACCTGACATGGCCGCAGGTTGCTCGATGGCCGATATGGCTGCGATTCGACAAGTCGAATCGGCTTGGAAGCAACTCGGCGACGTGATTGACACCAACGATCTGACTCCGGTTACCTACATCAACAGCGCCGCAAGTCTCAAGGCTTTCTGCGGACGTCACGGAGGGATTGTTTGCACGAGTAGCAATGCCAAGGCTGTGCTGGAATGGTCGTTCGCACAACGCAAACGAGTCTTCTTTTTTCCGGATCAGCACTTGGGCCGAAACACTTCCCTCAAGATGGGAATTACCAACGACGAAATGCCGGTTTGGAACCCGCACGAATTGGAGAATGGCGGAAACACGGAAACGGCCATCAAGAACTCACGCGTCATCCTTTGGAAAGGCCACTGTTCCGTGCACCAAATGTTTCAGGCCTCGCATGTCCATGCATTTCGCAAGAATCATCCTGGAATCAAGATACTCGTTCACCCCGAATGCCCACAGGAAGTCAACGACATCGCCGATATTTCGGGATCCACCAGCAAGATCATTGAGACGGTCCGAAAGGCACCTGCAGGAACGAAATGGGCCATCGGCACCGAATTGCATTTGGTCAATCGTCTCAAAGCAGAGCATCCAGAACAGGAGATTCATTTCCTGTCTCCGCTGGTCTGCATGTGCGCCACGATGTACCGCATTGACTTGGCTCACCTTTGCTGGTGTCTCGAAAATCTTGTTCATGGAAACATAGTCAACCAAATTACCGTTCGCGACGACATTGCCCAATGGTCGATCGTTGCCTTAGAACGCATGCTCGATGTTTCCAAATAATCTCAACGCCACTCCCACCCATCCCTAGAACGATCAGTCCATGACGAAATTGCCGTTGGTGTTGTTGTTTACCGCGATGACCGCGTTGTTTTGGGGTGTCTATGGCATACTTCTCCATCAGGGCACAGATCAGCTTGGGCATAGTTCCATCCGAGCATTTGTTGGAGTGGGAATCGCGTATTTCTTAATCGCAGTCCTTGTTCCGCTTGCCGTTCTCAGCAGCAAGAACGAAAAGGGGCACTGGTCGGTTGGCGGGACATTGTTGTCGTTGTTTGCAGGAACGGTAGGTGCGTTAGGAGCGCTTGGAGTCATACTGGCAATCGCTTTTGGAGGTAAACCAATCTACGTGATGCCGATCGTTTTTGGATGTGCCCCGGTAGTCAACACCATGGTCACTTCCTGGCTCAACAAGTCGTTTTCACAGATTAAGCCGCTATTTGTTGCCGGACTGATTCTCGTTGCGATAGGCGCGGTGGGGGTGCTCATCAACAAGCCCTCGCCGTCGAAGCCTGCCGCCTCTGCCGCCATAAAGGTAGACAACAAAGAAGTCGCCGAGAGTGCCGATTCCAAAGCGGATGCTTCCTCGCACACCAACACCGCGAGCGCTCCCGCGATGAGCCCATTTGCTATCGGTGGTTCGATTTGTTTGGCGGTCATTTGTTGGGGAGCCTATGGTCCGTTCTTGCATTTAGGGCAGATGCGAATGGGCGGATCCCGATTGCGCCCCTTTTGTTGTGTAGGCATTGCCTATTTCATTATTGCCGTCGCGCTCCCCGTCATGATGTTGATGGCCGCGCCAGACAATGTTTCTCTATCGTGGAGTCAGATTTCAAGCGGAATGATGTGGTCCATCTTTGCAGGTGCGGCAGGTGCCATCGGTGCCCTCGGGATCATTCTCGCGTTCAACTATGGTGGAAAGCCGATTTTCGTCATGCCTTTAGTATTCGGTTTTGCACCGGTGATCAATACGCTCACATCGATGATTGTGGGCGGATCGATTTCGCAGATCAGTACCTATTTTGTTGGTTCGATGCTTCTTGGCATCGCGGGAGCTGTAACGGTATTGGTCTTTGCACCAAAAGCCAAACCTCATGGCAGCCCAGCTGTAGCAACACCCGCGGCCTCCCCAACGCCAACTTGATTTAGGCTTTAGGCGGCTTTAGGCGTTAGGCTTAAGGCTGCTGATTTGAGATTTGAGATTGCTGCTTCGTGATCCACCATCTCGCCCCAGTCGGCTTGTCCGCTTGTCCGACTGGAACGCAAGGTTCGGCCGCTATAAGGTTCGACGCTACGTGTCTGTAGCTACAAAGCCTAGTCCACCGAGCGGCACGAGGAGGCCGTCTCACTTTCGTCTCAAATCATTCGATGGCTTTGTGATGAGCCTGAGGCGCTAGCCGAGCTTTATGATCGATCGGCTAGCGCCTCAGGCT
>JBEBHM010001121.1:0-2171 GCA_040080875.1 Pirellula sp. | reverse complement strand
CAGCCAAGCCTAAGTCGAAATAGCCCCCATCCGCAAGTAATCGTTTTCCAAACACGTAGTTCCGCATCTCCGAGGCGGACGTCTCAGCACTCGCTAGGCTATGCTGATACGTGGTTCGTCTCCATCCATTTTTAAAATCATTTCGCAATGCAGCAATCATTTGGTGATCGACTCGCTCAGGCCGTTCTTCACAAAGGGAATCCAGTTTGTGTTGGCCTGGATCCACGAGGCGACCAGTTGCCGCCGGGCATTCGCGTCAGCGCCGCAGCTTCTCTTGCGGAACAAGCCAAAGCGTATGAAATCTTTTGTTGTGAGGTCATTGATGCGACGCATGCGTTGGTTCCCGTCGTCAAGCCTCAAAGCGCCTTCTTTGAAGAACTGGGGCCCGAAGGTGTGGCAACACTTGCTCGCGTTTGCAAATACGCTTCGAGCAAAGGGCTAATCGTTGTCATGGACGCCAAGCGAAATGATATAGGTACGACGGCCGCAGCGTACGCTCGAGCATATTTAGGAAACATGGGCCAAAGCCCTTTTGGAGCGGATGCGTTGACGGTCAGTCCGTACTTAGGCATGGACTCGCTCGAACCGTTTGTTGCACGTTGCAATGAAGTGGGTGCTGGCCTGTTTGTATTGGTGAAAACATCCAATCCAGGAAGCGGTTTTTTGCAGGATGTGCAAGTCGACTCAGTATCCATCTCAGAAAAAGTTGCGAACTATGTACAACAGCAATCCATAGCACTGTCTAGCAGTCAATATGCCTATGGTCCTATCGGAGCCGTGGTGGGGGCAACGTATCCGGAGCAATTGGTTGCGATGCGAAATAGAATGCCCAACGCATGGATCTTGGTGCCAGGCTACGGAGCACAGGGGGGAGCGGCCAAAGATGTGGTGCTCGGAATGGATTCGCGAGGTATGGGGGCAATCGTGAACAGTTCGCGAGGAATCCTATTTGCATACGAAAATCCGAAATATGCGTCGGCAAACGGCTGGCAACGGGCTGTCGAGATGGCCACGATCGATATGATCGAATCGCTTCGCCAAGCCGCTTCGGAGTCTTACAAATGACCACGTAGGGATTGCGGTAGATCTGGCTGTTGCCAGGCGCTCATCCCACCGTCAACGTAAATTGTCTGGCCGTGAATATGGACTGCGTCGTCACTTAACAAAAAAGCGGCGAGGGGGCCGCAGACGGACGCTTCTGGAACTTGTCGGTTGGGAGTGTGCAATTCCATCCATTTAAGTGAGTCTGGATCGTCGCTGACGGAACTGGTCAAAGGAGTCCGAACGAGACCGGGAGCGATGGAATTAACTCGAATACCATGGGGGGCAAGGGCAACACATAGCGAGCGAACCATTCCGGCAACGCCAGCTTTGGACGCATCGTAGGCCGTGTGATCCGCCTCAGAGAGCAGACCATTGATCGAGCCGGTAAAGAGAACTCGACCGGCGATACCATTCGCAATCCACTTCTTTGCGAAAAATTGAGTCAAAAAATAACCGACTTTCACATTCAAATGAAACGTACGATCGAAAGTCGACTCGCTCATTTCGAGGAATGACCTGTCGATGAACGTGCCAGCGTTGTTGACCAACAAGTCGATATCGTGTTCCATACGCAACGCAGCTTCGGCGACCTGTGAAAGAACGTGATCGATCGGTTGGCACAGATCGCAATAGATGGATGAAACCCGAACGTTGGCTAGCCGGCATGCAGCCAAGGTTTGTTTGGCGTACTGGTTGTCCGATAGACCGACCAGGACCAAGTTGGCTCCGGCGCGCGCAAGGCTCACTGCGATCGCCGCGCCGACTCCTTGAGTTCCTCCCGTGACAAGGGCAGTGTGTCCGTGCAAATCGATCATACTTGTCGCTATGTTCCTGCCAATGTTGCGGAGTTGCTCCGCAACTCCGGATTTCCGCGTCTCCGGATTTCCGCAACGCCGCGTCTCCGGATCTCTAGCGAGATTGCACGGAGTTGCGGAGCAACTCCTCCACGTAGCTCGCAACTCGAGAATCTACGCACGAGTTTGAGAAAAAAATATTGTACGAACCGAATGCCGGGAATGAAAGCGCCCGACCATTTTTCGATATCGACAATTCGAAACAACCGACAAAACAAGCCCGCAGCGCAAGCAAGTGTCCGTTTCTCTCCCCGTCACTCGCTTGCGCTGCGG
>JBEBHM010001120.1:0-2174 GCA_040080875.1 Pirellula sp. | reverse complement strand
CAGTGGAAGCGCAATCCTTACTAGCAGGCTTTTTGCGGCATGAAAGAGCTCCAACAGAAATTGCCGTGCCATAAGCACGGAACTGGTGTATTTTCGCAAGCGCATAGGCGCGGAAGGTGTAGAGAGAGCGGATTTTCCGGATGAGCTTTGGTTTGCATGGGAAATTGGCACTGGAAGATGTGGTTCCTATTGACACGACCGTGCAAGAGAAGAACATCACATACCCGACAGACAGCAAACTAGCGATCAAGATTATCAATCGCCTCAACAAGATTGCCAAATCCCATAGTATTTCATAGCGGCGCACTTTTGTGAAAGAAGTGAAATTACTGTGCTTGGATATTCGGTACTGCCGTCACGTAACGAAAAGAGCCCAGGCGAAATGCGCATTGAAGCGACTCAGAACCATTGCAGGTATTTTGATGCGGGAGCTCAGGAGAGAACCGTCACAGTACTGTCTGTTTGAATGCTATCAAAGGGACCTTCTGCTGTATGAGCGCGTATTACGGCAACAACAAAGCGAGTACGGCAGCAAGGCATCGATAGCCAGCACAGCGAAAGGCAACCTGATTGTCGGGGTTGTCAGTCACGAACAGAACCTGCATGACAGTCACACATTCCCAGAGATATTGCGTCATGTTGAGATTTCGCGCGGAAAAGCAGCCAAGATGGCTGCTGCCGCCTGGAATATAAAACAATGGCTATTGACCATTGTTTGGCTCTTTCTTCCATGGCGGGAAATGCGGATTTCTTAAATTCTTCGATGGGAAAAGATCGAATCGCTTGATTTTGTCTTTATTAACACGCCGCCTTTTGATACGGCTGATCCAAAAGAGCGATTGATGCAGTTTTTTAGGGTCGACTAATTATGATTTTTGTTTTGTGGCCTTGTGGTGTGTGTTGCCGGTATGGGATTCGTGATTCGGTATCTGATCCAAGTGGTGTGTCAACAGCCTGTCAGTACCAGAGAGGGGGCATTATATCCGCGCTATGCTGTACCACGCCATCATCATGAATCTGTTCACTATAAGTAATTAACACTCAACCATTCTGCTTTAGGCTAATTCCAATAACTTCTGTACGCCGACCGGTTCTTCTTTAAGCAAAGGCACGACGGCATAGCGTTGTGCGTGAATAGACGAAACTGTTTCGATTTGTGCTAGCTCGTTACTAGCGCGCTGGCACAATAAGGGTGAATGGACAGTTGTTGCAGCAACGCTGTTATTAATGATCCACGCCCACGGCTCAATACCGGCACGGCGCAAATCGGCTTGCAGGTTGGCAGCTTCGAGTACTGGCGTTGTTTCCGCCAGTGTTACCAGCAGTATTTTGGTTTGCTTGGGGTTTTGCAGTTGCATCATCGGCGTTGCGTAGTGCACGATAGAGCTGTCCATTTTTTTGATGACCTCGCGGTGATAAGCACCGGTAGCATCCAATAATAATAAGGTGTGCCCGGTCGGTGCGGTGTCCATCACGACAAATTTCTTACCCGCTTCGCGGATTATTCGTGAGAATGCCTGAAATACCGCAATTTCTTCGGTGCAAGGCGAGCGTAAATCTTCTTCCAGTAAGGCTTGGCCTTTGGCATCCAGATGTGCGCCCTTGGATTTCAGGACATGCTGACGGTAACGCTCGGTTTCCACATGCGGATCAATCCGGTCTACCGCTAGATTAGCCATCGCTCCATTTAGCGTTTCACTCAAATGCGCTGCCGGGTCAGAGGTGGTCAGATGCACTGGCAAGCCACGATGTGCCAGGTTCAAGGCTATAGCTGCAGCCAGTGTGGTTTTGCCAACACCGCCTTTGCCCATGAGCATAATTAAACCGCATCCATCCTTGGCAATTTCATCAGTCAAACTGGATAAACTGGGGAATGGGATTGCAGTATGCGTAACTTCATTGCTGCCTTCGTCAGGTAAGGCATCAGTCAGTAATTTCCGTAACGCGGTCAATCCGACTAGGTTGAATGATTTAAGCGCAATGCGGTCGCAAGGCAAGTGGTTGAGAACTTCCGGTATGGCCGTCAGAGCTTTTTGTTCGCGCTGGAAGATTGCGGCGGCTAAAGGATCTCGCGATGTTTCGGCTTGCGGCAGCATGCCATTGATCACCAGAAATTGTTTCGTCAAGCCGATAACCGTTAATTCTTCATGCGTCCGCGCTACTTCGCGTAACGT
>JBEBHM010000378.1:0-8329 GCA_040080875.1 Pirellula sp. | reverse complement strand
CCCGAAGGAATTGCAGGCTGTACTGTCTCGCGTGAAGCTCGATGGCGAGATGATTTGCGACATGGTCAAGAATTTCAAGAAGTATTTCGGTCGGGGGAGCGCGGCGGGCACTTCGCAAAGTCTGATAGCGAATGCGGAACGACGGCACCGGAAATTCATTCCAGGCCAGCGCGCCACTGCCGAGGGGCTTGCAATGCTGGGCTGACAGACAAAGGTGACGAGCTAAATCGAGTGAACAAGCACTTTAGTAAAAAGCGCAGGTGCCTGGCACTATTTTGCTCGCGTCGCTCGTGCAGCGTACTGAATCAATTAGACCGACAGCCGGCACGGAGACGTGCTGGCAAAACGAGTTTGGGAAGGTAAGCCCAAAGCAAAATGCGTCACAGAAAGGTGCATGGCACTTGATGAAGCATGCCGCTGAGCGCAATTAAAAGAAAAGCAGAAAGTCAACGCGGGAGCATTGATGCGAATTGCTTAGGGCTGCTGCATCGCTCCGTCCAGTCGGTGGTCAATTCCGTTCCGACTTGAACAATATGCCCGCCTTCGCGATATTCTGCGAGAGAGGTTTCCGCATCGACCTGCTTGATGGTGAATTCAGATGGACGTTTGTCTCGTCCGAGAGTAGTCAGCCGCATTCCTTCGATTAGTCCGGCTTTTTCACCAACATCGATCTTTGCGATTCTCGTTTTAATTGTTCGTCCATCAACCGACTTCGAAACCTCCGACACATGCACTACACGGCATCTGACGTGTTCCATGTTTTTGTATCGCTCGAATTTTGATGGAAGTTCTAGTGGAGCTATCGACTAGTCAACCCTGCTCAACATGCCGAAATGAAAAAGAAAGCAGTCATCACGTTTGCATCGATGGGCGTAACAAAAACTCAAAATATTGTGAACCTCAATCAGAGATTGTGACTTTCCGTAGCGAACGGGTACCAATATTTGCTCATGGCCTGAGCGGTCTTCCCAAACGATTTTCAGTTCAGAGCCATTCGATTCGATGCGACCGGCTTCTGAACAGTATCTACCGTCACAATACGCGACTTCCATGATCACCTTATTCGACGCCGAGAGGTGAATGATGTCCGGGCCTCTATGCCCTCCGAGTCCGACATAGACTCCGGCCCATGGATGATCTGGACTCTCGTCAGTTTCTTGGGCCTTCTTCTCCAACTCGCCAGTCCGAGAAGTCTTTGACGCCTCTGCCCTCGTGACCTTGTAATCGAAAGTGACGAAACAAACTATTGAAGTCCTCTTTGCCGATTGCAAGTTGACCGTTGGTATACGAGAACGGGTGCGTCGCGGGAACAGTTGCTAGCTTGTCATTGACGGAGCGATACAATCAGCAGATATTGACTATGCGAAGCAAAAATGCTTGCGACCTAAATACAGGCTAGGACCTAAGTACAGGCATGGTTCGTTCAATCACCAGCATAGAAATCCGAGGAATAGATGTCATCCGTATCGATCGACAGCCAACAACTTGTTGACTCGCTGCTGTGGCGATATGCGGTGAAACGATTTGACCCGACTCGACCCTTGGACGCTACGACATGGGATGCTATCCAGAAAAGTATGGTTTTGACGCCGAGTAGTTTTGGTCTTCAACCTTGGAAATTTCTGGTCGTTCGTTCACCTCAGATCAAAGCCAAACTACCTGACATTTCCTGGAAGCAATCCCAGCCAGGCGACTGTTCCCATATGGTGGTTTTTGCGGCGATGAAAATTGTGTCACCGGAATACGTCGACCAATTCATGAAAAAGATTGCGGCTACGCGGGGAGTGCCTGCCGAATCGCTAACATCCTACAAGCAAGTCGTTCTTGGTTTCTTGAAGAACATCGATGGCAACCACCTTAGCTGGAGCATGAATCAAGTCTATATTGCATTGGGGCAGTTGCTCGCCAATGCTGCGATGCTTGGCGTCGACGCTTGTCCAATGGAAGGAATTGTCCAAAAAGAATATGACAAACTTCTCGGCCTGGAAGGAAGTAATTTCACTTGCGTGGTGGGGTGCGCGTTAGGTTTTCGACATCCGGACGACAAGTATTCGCAGGCCGCAAAGGTCCGTTTTGATGCGGTGGACATCTTCGAGTACTTCTAGTCCTAATGAATCCGTAGAGCACCATGACCGAACCACGGGAACCATCTAACGAGTTAGACTTGAGCCAAAGACCGTCGGGCATTCCGCCCGATCAGAAATCCATAGTGCTGATGCATGAAATTGACGATTGGATCAGCCATGTCTGGATGGTTCGGACGTTTTTGAAGCATTCGGACGAAGCCTCGGACGACGACGAGCTGGCGGAAGTTCATCGAGGTTTATACGATTTCATGTTGGCATTGGGGCCATCGTTGGAGGCGGGCGACGCGGTTCGGTATCTGCGAATCGCCAATAAGAAAATCTCCAAACTGCGAGCCACCGCAGCTGCATTTCGCGAATTGCAACCCGAAGTATCCGGTCACATGAACTTTCGGATGGCCAACAGATCGCTAACGCTTGCAGTAGAAAGAATTGATGCATTGCTCCAAGGCAATTCTTGAATATCTCGCGGGAAGAAAAGTCACAACCCGACGCATACGCAAGCATCGGGCGTGAAGTCCTTGCGTATACATCAGGCTATGAAAGTGGTGACGTAGAGTTGTTGTCTTAGTTGATCTGGAACGATTGGGACAATCGTTCAACAGTGGTCGAAAACGATTGAGACAATTGTTTTACTTTAGGATTGGGAGTTTGGCCACAATGCGGCGAAGATCAATCCGGTTGCGATCGCAAAGACGCATCCATCGACGAGTTCCATAGCCACTCGACGTCGAAACCAAAAAGCGTTTGGGAAAATACCAGCGCAATGCGTGAGCAACGCTGCCGTTGTCATGAATTGAAACACTCGCATAAAGGGTGCTCCGGGTTTCAATGCAATCGAGCCAAGATATCCCATGACAAATGCCGCCACAAGAAAAAACGCTAGCGTGAAACCAATGGCCTTACCCATATGAAGTGGCGAGGACCAAAGAACCAACATTCCCGTACACTTTGCCTGCTTTTGCTTGAACTCTTCGGTCTGACATTCCGCACCGCTCGCCGCGAACGGAAACATAAATTGGTTTGGAGCGACATTGTGCTTTTGTACAAGGTCCTGCAACTCGTTTTCGATCGGCAACCGGTTCCATTCCGGTTTGTGATGAGGCAATACCGTCCAAGCAATCGTAGACAATACGTGCGATGCCAATCCGGCCAATAGGATCGGGAGCCACAAATCAAAAACACTCATTTTCACTACCTTATTTCTTGGTCAAAAACAGTTGGGCGGATCAATCGGCTGCGACGTTTGCAAACGCTTGGAGTCGACTCAGCAAGGGAGACACGGCAGGTTCGATGATAGCCTGGACCCCTGGTATCTTGTAGAGACGTTTGAGACTCCCGACCAATTTCCAGACCATTGGTTTCACGTCGTTCATCATGTCGGTTTTGTAGTTTTCCGGGAGCCGATCGAGCTTCCATGAAATCACCATGTTTGTCGCCTCTTCAATCGATCCGAGGGCGCTATTGGCTGTTGATTCGTCCTGGATGGTTTCGAATACTTTGCCCAAAGAATCGACCGTATTGGCGAGGTTGGAAGTCAACTCGTCAACGCTTGGCGGATTGCTGACCAAAGCGGGAACGCGAACTGCCCGATTGCCTGAGAACCATTTCGATTTCCACGCTAGAACGCCTAAGGCGAACATAAGTACCATGATGAAAACAACGAGAAGTTTGTTATTTAACAAACCGAACCGCTCTCTATGGCGATGGATTCGCTCTTTCTCAGGATCCATACTGGACTCATCAAGATCGTTAGGGTAAAGTTAAGGGTGTCTCGAAGCCCCATGTGGATAATGTCGACCGATTATAGTTGATTTGTAACCGGAGAGTATGGATGTCTGTAGATTTGCTGATCGCGCGAATCCTCTTTTGCACAATGTTGATGTCGGTCCCGGCCTGGGTCGGATGTTCCGGTCGTCCGCCTTCGGAATTAACGCCAGAGCAATTGGAAAAGCAGCTCGCTGAGGATCGTCAGAGTGTTGCAGACGAGGATCGGCTCGAGGCTGAACTAAAGAAAAAAGCCAAGAAAAAATAGCGTGAATTTAGGAAAGCACCCAAAATTTCATGCTTCGATTCCATACACCGTTGTGTTTCTTCCTAAATTGTTTTTCTGTCATTCTGAGGGTCCGAAGATGAAACGTTCGAGTTTCGTGCGTGGTTTCACGCTCGTGGAGTTACTGGTCGTGATTGCGATCATTGGCATATTGGTCGGTTTGCTATTACCAGCAGTGCAAGCTGCTCGAGAAGCAGCTCGGCGGATGCAATGTAGCAACAACCTAAAGCAGCTTGGATTGGCGATGCACAACTATGCCAGCGCGCAACGTGTGTTTCCCCCGGGTTGTATCTATGTCTACCCATTAGCTCCGGCACCAGATCTCAATATTTCCATCCAACAGGGCAATTGGAGTTGGGGCGCGATGGTATTGCCTTTCATCGAACAGACCGCTTTGTACAATCAGATTGGCGTGACCAACTTGACCATGGCTCAGTCGATGGACATTCCTGCCAATCTCACTGCGATGAAGCAGAACGTTCCGTCGTTTCGTTGCCCAACCGATAACGGACCGATCCTGAATACAGGTCGACTCTTTGACAGTGCCAGTGGTGCGGTTGTAAATCAACAACTCGCTTTGTCAAACTACATCGGTGTCAATAGCAGCGGGGAATTGCGACGCGCCAAGGGAGTCGCAAGCGGTGCGGCAAATGGTATGTTTGCGATGAACATCCCTACCAAGTTCGGTGAAATATCGGATGGAACCAGCAACACGCTCATGATCGGCGAGCGGGCATGGCAAACGCCACATGATACGAATGGGTTCCACATCACCAACGCAGCAGTAGTGTTTGCCACGCGAGGCGTGCGTCAGAACTCGGAAGTAGGTCTAGCGGATACGATGGGATGCGGTCGATACAAATTGAACTTCAGAACATTTTGGCCAGCTCCCAACGGCAGTCAGGCCCAGGGTGCCCGCCGAGCTTTTTCAAGTCTGCACACAGGTGGGGCGATGTTTGCCCGCGCCGACGGCAGTGTTACCTTTTTGTCGACTGGCGTACAAGGAACCTTTGATAACCGCGATACCGCTGTGACCGACAGTGTTATCGACACGACCTGGGAAGCGCTCTTAGGTAAAGACGACGGAACAGTTGTAGGCGATTACGAATAGACCACCGCTACTTGCGGTTTTTCCAAAGCGGATATTCTTTTTGCAACAAATTCACTGGCCAGCCGCCGTACCAGGCGCTGCCAGTTCGGCGCTCACGTTCGATTTCGGCTAACGAGTATTTCTTGATCCCATCTCGACCAGCGAATATAGGACGTCCGGTTTCGATTTCGTAGTGACGAGCCCAGATAGGCGGTGCGTTTGGATCGGCGACGACCACCAAGTCGAAATTAGCCTTGTGTCGCAAAAACATCGTTTCCTCCGCTTTGATGCGTTCGGTGCGAACCCCATTGAGTTGGGAGCTTGTGAGCCATTGCACTGCGGCGTCGACCGCGTCGGTAACCGCTTGCGATGGATTGGGCAAGCGCATCAAGAATCGAACGATGCTTGTGGTTTCTTGGGGACAGATCGAAGCCAATTCAAAAGTTCTCGCCGATCGCGCCTCGAACGTTTTTTCATCATGCTGCTGGCACCAACCGGTCTTCTTGCCATCAATCATAATCTGACAATTCAAGATACACTCCACTCCTCGCTTGACGGAATCTGCTGCTTGTTCGCGTCGACGAGCATCAACCCATGAGAAATGCGGCTTTCGATTGGCGACATCTGATAGAACATCCAAAACTCCCATCATGGCGCCGTCATTGAACGTGATGTGCGCATGGTACGACTTGGGTTGTGGAAACCGTTGTGGAATTCCCCCGTTGGCGTATTGAGACCGAACGATGAAATCAAACCCTCGTTCGCATGCCGCCCGCCACTCCGGGATATCGCACTGCGAGTACGCACGGGCTAGATACTCTACTTGTGAATGAATGTTGTCGTTGTCGTACGACGTGTCATCTCGATCGTGGGTCTGGCGCACGATGTCGTGTTGCTGGCGAGTAAGGACTGCTGACATGTCGTAGTCCTTGGGCCATCCGCCGTTCTTGCGTTGAAATAGAAGAATATTTTCAACGATCTCTCGAACTTGGGAGTCCATGTACGAAGGTTGAGAGGGCTCGACCGTGATGAATCGACTGTCGTCTCGCAGGTTGCGCCAGTGACCTTTACTGCTGTTGAAGCCGGTCGTGTCGATCGGTTTTGGTTTGGGCTGCGTGATATGGAGCACTGCGGGGCCTGTCCATTCAGCGGGTGGCTTAACGCGATTCAGACCAAATTCAAGGGAGCCAGCCAACTGCGTTGTACCCTTCAACGGATGAAAGCAAACGGCTTCGAACCGATGTTTTGCTTGCGGCAATGTCAATTCCACCGTTTCGATATTGGGAACGTAGACGACGTACTCCCACCCTGGGTCTGCGAGCGTCCATCCGACATTTGAAAACGCCTCGATGGGTTCAAGGCGATGGTACTGGGTTGTCTCAAAGAACTTTCGCAAGTTGCCAAAGTACTGATATCCCGTTGGCTGGTGTTCAGGCCGTAAAACATCCCATGCAGTGTACGTGTAGTAATAAGCCGTATAGCCTCCGCTCATGGCCACTTCCCATGCTTTGGCAACAAACGCATCCGGTTTTTGAGTGACGCGGTACGTCTTGTCCTCGGGGCCGCCGGGCCCTTGTTCGTATCCAAACTCTACGTTGGCTATCGGCCATGTGCATTTCGAGCGCTGAGCGAGCAATGTCTCTCGCAGTTTGGAATGCTGCTGATCGGTACGAAAGTCAACCAATTTATCAAATTCACCTGCATCGTAGTTTGCGTTGTCGTCATGGTTTGTTATCAAACGATCGTAGGCGTCGGCGGAACGGACAAGCTGAATGCGAGAGAGTTTGTACTTCAGATCCTTTTCGTTGTGCGCTTCCTTGGAAAAGTCCCAGATCACGTTAGGAAACGCCGAATATCTGGCGACCATTGAACGAAAGTACAAATCATCGTTCGGACTGCCACGTTCAGGCCATTTGACTTTTTTGTTGTAGACTTTGAGGAAGATATGAGCCATCATCCCGCGTCGATGCAAAGCTTCGATGATGCGGTCGTAGTGTTGCCAGTATTGGACGTTGAGTCGGCTGTGATCCGGTTGTTCATTGGATCCAGCCCATGGGTAGTTCGGCGGTGGACCGAAATCGTTCTCTTCCGATTTTCCGGGCCGCCAAGAAGTGTCGTGTGCATAGCTGTTTAGAATGACATAATTGAACCCGTTGGCTTGAAGCCGGTCGAGAAATGGGTTGACTGTTGGCAGTTGCTTGTTGTCCGAATCCAACACCCACAACCAGTCGCATTCGTAGGCCAGCATGTAGAATCGAGAACCATCCTCCAACCGAAAATGACGAGGATGTTGCGGATCGATTTGCAAACCCCCATGGACCTGTTGGTTGGAGTTGGGTGTGCATCGGAGCGTTGCTCGATGACCGTGCAATTCTGGATGGTTCGACTGAGTCTCCAACGACCAGACACCTTCATAGGAGCCGGAAATCCGAACCTTCCAAACATTTTCTCCGTCGTAAAAACCCGGCTGTGAGAATGTGCTTCCGTCCGGGCGAGTGACTTTGGCTGCGAAGTCTATTTGAAACGGATTGTCGATTGCGGTGATCGACCGAAATTTGAAATCATGAGGTTGCCAGCGCGGGACGTCGGCTGTTGAGGCGGGTACAGGTTGCTGCGGAGTTCGTCTAGCAAATGCCGAAATCAATCGGAGGTTTTGGTTGTACTGGCCATCGACTGTTCCTGGCTCAAATTTACCCGGCTTGGCGTTGCGCGAGGCGATCACCATTCGCCAACTCGGGATGATGGTCAGCGTGTCGCGATTCCACATTCCATTGGCCTGGAACGCATCGTCAGGCAGTTCGGGCCAAACTCGTTCTCCGCTACCGATCTTGTTGTTAAACCAAAGATTAAAGCCGTAGACACCCGGCCCGTAAGGTGTCTGATTGGTACCGCCACCGTAACTCCCGATCTTAAGGTAATCTTCGCCTTTGTCGGTGGTTCTAGGCAAATCGTGCGAGACTCCAGCGCGCAGAAACTCGTCCATTAATTGAGACTTGATAATCTGTTTGCCGTTCCAGTTTCCTCGGTTCAGCCATAGCCAACCGATCCTCGCAAAATCGCGAGGGCTGGCGGTAACACCCGTCCCATTGCGAGACCCAAATA
>JBEBHM010001119.1:0-2176 GCA_040080875.1 Pirellula sp. | reverse complement strand
GCTATCACGCATACCTATGTTGTGAACAAGTGACCGCGGTTCGCAAGCGAGTATCAGAGATGCGCGAGCCACCCTTGGGGCTCGACAAGATACCACATGCTGGACTCGAAAGATTGATGGACGAAGTCATCGCGGCGCCCTCTACGGAGTTGCTGCTGATCGGTTTATATCGAGTGGTTATTCCATCGATTCGCGGGGTATGCCAATCGCTGGTTCGAGATGCGCATCCTTTGGCCGACGCCCCCACTGTGAGACTTGCTCGCCTGATTGATTTTGAATTGATTGCTGTCGATGAATTTGGAAGCAAGGCGTTGAAATGTTTGGTGAGTGAGTCTCTTGTCGACGAGAATCGAACATGGATCGAGATGTTAGAGGCTTGTATTGCGTCTGCAAAGGGAATCGATGGCACGGAGATCGTAGACGTTCCAGTCCCCATGGCGATACACTCTTGCAAGCCGTACGTCTACGACGCCATGCCCCGTCGCGATGAGCGATTCATCGATCCATACAATGCGGGAGTGAATCCAGAAGCGTTTTTATACGACGATCGTTTCGCGGCGCGCGATAAGACCATCATGATGTACTACAAGCGATTGCGGGAAATTGATGTCCCGGAAATGATGGCAAGTATTCTCGTTGAGATTCAAGACAAGCCGTGGGAGTTTCACATGGAGATGTGTCGCCAACTTTGGGACGAAGCCCGTCACGCGATGATGGGCGAGGTTGGCTTTGCGTCGTTGCAAATCGATTGGCGAAAAATCCCCATCAACTTCACATGGTCGCGCAATCTCAATACACAGCTCACCGCCCAAGAGCGCCATGGCGTACTTTTTTTCATTGAGCAAGGACTCATGCCACGCACTGGCAAACGCTATGAGTGGGAAGTTGCGGTGGCGAGCGGCAGCAAGCTATCCGCGTTGTTCCAAGATTTCGATTGGGCTGATGAAGTATTGCATGCCCAAATCGGTCGTCGCTGGTACGTGCCTCAATTCAAATCGCTCAACGAGTCACTTCGATATGGCGACGAATGCTGGAGCAAAGTCCTGAGCCACTGGCAAGAATATCGCGAACAAGGTCTAACAGAACACCGAAATTGGTGGCCTGAGATCTATCGTGAGGCCTGTGCTCACTGGCATGTGCAACCAGACCCTCAGGCCCTAGCGTTCTGCGAGACGTACGAATCCAAACGAGCCGACCTCAAGGTGCTCCGGGGGTGAGGGGTGAGCTGTCATGGGGGAATCGGTTTTAGGAAATAAGCGCGTACGCTCAGCGCTCCACCGTAATGGTAGTTTTTTTGAAGTTCAGTTTCAATGGCTTGTATGCGTCAGCACAACTCTGCAGCATTGATGGTTCAGTCTCGCCACCCTGGTAGATATCCGAAGCTCGAAAGCCTCACGCTGTCTTATACGGCGTTTGAACCGCTGACAGAGCATCACGCTCACATTGACGGGTTTGTTCAACAGAATTTGGTTCTGTCGATACCCACAGGGGATTATCGTAGACGTTGTCAGTGTGCTGCCGATAACACAAACTAGTGACCTCGAGCTTCGGACGTTTTTGATTGTAATTCACCTGCGTCGGTTACGCCTAGTCGTAGGAGCACTGCGACGAGGATTTCGGCAATATTGTTTGTAGCTTTTCTCTTTCTGTTCATCATTGCTACGAACGGTTCCGATTCAGCTTGGAATATCGATTTTGGGAATTGATTTATTGCCTCAAGGATGTCTTCGTAAGCACGTTCGAAATTCGTTTCGTGATCGGAATGAAATTCTCTCAGCTTCTTTAGGATGAGTTCGGTGCGGATACCCTGACGTCTCCAAATTTGTTTTCCGGCGACCAACTGAAATGCCATTCGCGATGCCCTATTCGCGATTCTGCAATATCGATCGATCGGTGCAACGTTTTGTTTATCAATGATTGCAGCCATGGCTCGATAGTACGGATTGCATAGGACAAGGTTTTTGGCAATTAGAACCAACGCTCCTCTGAGCTTTCGGTTGCAATTACGCGGCACGGGACCATCCGCGCGATCGACACTGTCGCTCTGATATCGAGATGGGAACAACCCAGCCCGACCTGTTAGTGCTTTGTACGTTGCGTAGTGCTCGATTGGACCAGCTTCGCCTGCCAAGCTGGCTGCAGAAACGACGTTGATTCCGTTTACACTCATGAGCAA
>JBEBHM010000377.1:0-8339 GCA_040080875.1 Pirellula sp. | reverse complement strand
CCTCGAACCGTCGAACGGATCGATGTCTCGACCACGGTTCGTCCAGGCAAAAACATTGTGGCCATCCGCGCGGGAAACCGGATTGGGAACGACGGCGGAATCAAAGTCGGCTTCATGTTCAAACCGGCAAAAGCCAAATGGCGCATCGTGGTTAGTGACGCGGAGTGGAAGGCCAGCAAGCTGGCTTCGCAGAACTGGCAGTTGCTGCGATTCGATGACAGTAAGTGGCTGAACGCACTTTCGATCGACGAGCTATCCAAACTACCGTCAGGCAAGATAGCGAATGGCACCCATCAAATTGCAAGAAACAACGACTCTAAGTCCAACGAATCGTTGTCAGGAAACGGAGCGTCCAGACCAAGATCATCGCCAGTGCGAGTTCAGATTGGTGATTTCGATTCGTCCAAAGGACCGCCCCCTTCTGATCGCTTTACCACCAAACCAGGGTTTGTCGTCGACGAAGTCATCGATCGCGAATCCATTGGTTCGACGCTCGCCATGGCGTTCAATGAATTTGGACATATTATCGCCTCGCAAGAAAACGGCCCACTGGTCCTGATCCACGATGCGGATCGCGATGGCACTCCAGAAAAAATTCGCACCTATTGCGATCTTGTCAAAAATGTACAGGGAATTCTACCTCTCAATGGAGACGTCTACGTCACGGGAGACGGACCCGAAGGCTCGGGCCTCTATCGTTTGATCGATGAAGATCGCAATGGCGAACTCGAGAAACATGAACTCATCCTGAAATTTAAAGGCGTTCCCGGCGAGCACGGACCGCACCAAATCACGTTTGGACCTGATGGTTGCATCTATTTAGTGGTAGGAAATCATGCACAGCTTGACGCTCCCCCGGATGGGAGCGGATCTTATCGCGTGTCATATGAAGGGGATCTTGTGCAGCCTCGATTTCAGGACCCAGGTGGACACGCCGATGGAATCAAGGCGCCGGGCGGTACCGTTGTTCGATTGGAACTATCGACCAAACGAGCTCACATCATCGCCGGTGGACTTCGAAACGCCTACGATTTGACCTTCCATCCAACCGGAGCACTCTACCTGCATGACAGCGACATGGAAGCCGATATCGGTGCAGTTTGGCATCGAGCAACCAGTCTGTTTCGCATTGGCGAAGGGACCGAATTTGGTTGGCGAAGCGGTTGGGCAAATTGGCCGGAATACTATCTGGACCGTCTCCCTTCGATCGCCACCTCTGGCCGCGGCTCACCGACTGGCATTACGACTTATGCTCATTTCAAGTTTCCGTCCAAGTACCATCGAGCCATCTTCACGGCCGATTGGTCGGAGGGGCGAATTCTCTGGATCAACCTTGAGAATGCGGACAAAACAAAGGCCAGGTTTGAGGAGTTTGTTTCCGGGTCACCCATGAACGTCACGGATTTAGAGGTAGGACCTGACGGTGCGCTCTACTTCTCCACGGGAGGCCGCGGCACGGATGGTGGGATTTATCGAGTCCGGTGGGTCGGCGATGTGCCTGCCCAAGTATCCGATCTTGGTGAAGGAATCGCGAAGGCAATTCGCCAACCTCAAATCTATTCGGCATTTGGAAGACAATCCGCCGCCCTGATCAAGAAGGAACTCGGGGCGGAATGGGGTGAACAAATCGCTGGCGTCGCCTACAGCAGCGAAAACCCCGCCCGCTATCGCATGCAAGCCCTGGACTTGATGCAGCTGCTCGGACCAATTCCAACCACCGAAATGTTGATCGAGTTGAGCAATAGTACCAGCGAATTGGTACAGGCAAAATGCGCTCGGCTTCTTGGTCTCCATGACGACGATGACAGCGCTTTTCAACAACTTCGCAAACTCCTGCGCGACGACAATCCCAATGTCCGCATCGCCGCTTGTGAATCGATTGTTCGACAAGGCAAGGAATGCACTCCATCGGACCTGAAACCCATGCTGTTGAGCAACGTCCGAGAAGAACGGTTTGCCGCTCGAAGCGCGCTGATGCTGATCCCCTCCGACAAATGGACATCGGATTTTCTCGACAATGAGTCCACTCGGATTGTCATCAATTCAGGCCTAACGCTGATGGCCTCGGAACCCAGCCCGTCCAACGCAGTTCGTGTCGTCGAAGCTCTTCTGCGGCAATCGCAGGGATTCGTTAGCGATGCGGATTTTGTCGACCTACTTCGCGTTTTGCAAGTCACCATGCACCAAACCGAAATGGATGCAAACGTCTCCGGCCACATCAAGGATCTGGTGATCAAGGAATTTCCAGCAGGCAACTCAGCCATCAATTGCGAGTTGATTCGGCTGGCTACCTATTTGAAATGCGATATCGTGCCGCAGGCAGTCAAGTATTTGCAAACGGATGTGCCTATGCCCGAACGCATGCTGCTCGCGATGCATTTGCCTTTGATCCCGCATGACTGGACCTCGATTGAACGCATGACGGCATTGCAATTCCTGGAGTCGGCACAGCAAGCCAAAGGTGGTAGCTCGTACCAATTGTATGTCATGAAGACTTCGCAATTGCTTGCAGATCATCTCACCGAAACCGAGGCGATCCGCATTTTGGAACTTGGAGAGAAGTATCCCAACGCAGCCCTGACCGCACTATTCAAAACGCCCGACTTGCTCACACCAGACCAAATCAAAGTTCTCGTCGATCTCGATACAGCCATCGATAAAGGCGGCTTGGAGGAAGATGTCTTCAAGCGGCTAAAGACTGGAATCACGGCAGTCCTGTCGCGTCAGCAAGACGACAGCGCCATCGAACACTTGAGACATCGCTGGAGAAAAAGTCCCGATCGTCGCGCAACGATTGCGTTGGCACTTGCGCAATCGAACGACGAACGCAACTGGGACTATCTGGTTCGTTCCATCGGATTACTCGATTCGTTTGCCGTGGCCGACGTGTGCGATGCGCTCATCAAGATCGACGTCGCAACCGAGGATCCAGAAGCGTTGCGACAGACGATTCTACAGGGCTGCAAGCTCGTCGAGTCAGGGATCGATCCTGCTCCAACGATTCGATTGATGGAGTATTGGACTGGCGAGAAGATGGATGCTCCTGCAGATTCCAAGCAGTCGCCGATGGCAGCATGGCAAAAATGGTATGAAATCCGATATCCTGACTTGCCACCCGCTGTGCTTGCAACATCGACCGAACAACCGAGATGGTCACTTGGATTCCTCGAACAATTCCTGTCAGGCGATCAAGGCAAATATGGAGAACGAGAGAACGGCGCGCGAGTGTTTGCCAGGGCCCAGTGCAATGCATGTCACAAGATGAACTCGACGGCTGGCAGCGGGTTCGGGCCGGATCTCACGAGTGTTACCCGTCGGTTCACGCGATCGGAGTTCCTCGAGTCGATGCTCTTTCCGTCACACGTCATCAGCGATCAGTATGCCTCGAAAAAAATTCTAACGAAGAACGGGAAGATATACTCAGGCATCGTTGTCAAGAATAGCATTGGGGTTACCGTTCGCACGAAGGAAAACAAAGAGATTGCATTATCCGAAACCGAAATCGACGAGATCCTGCCCAGCAAAATTTCCGCTATGCCTGCTGGATTATTGGACGATCTCACTCCTTCAGAGATTCGTGATTTGCTTTGCTTCGTTGGGTATCTACCCGAACTGCAAGTAGCAGAAGAGCAACCCGCATCCGTCCGAAGATAGCCGTCATCGCACGCCCGGTGGACCCCAGCAGAATAGTGCCAGTCTTGTGCCGCATGGTGATCTGTAGCTGACGAACCTCACGCTCCAGTCGGACGAGCCGACATGGGGGCGCGACGAGCATCGGATTCAATCAAAGAACCAGGATGTCTGGTATCATGACTGCGATGGTTGAACTGCTCTCATGAGAGGAAAACGATGTGAGGACACGTCGACGGTTAATATCGCTCGTGATAGATCTTGGAATGATCGGACTGGCTGTGTATGGCTGTTGGCTGTTATTCCAATCGGACCGGAAGCGATCCAATATCGCGTACCATCTGGATCAATTGCGAGACGATTTGGCTCTACCGCCCTATGCACCTTTGCTCATCGAGGACCCGAATCGTGTTCACGTCAATGCGATTGAAACGGGCAAGCATCTCGAGTTCTCTTGGCAAGTGTATTTGCCCTTAGGATTTAAGCTGTCTCCCAATATGGAGTTTGTCAATGGCTCGCAGCGGACTTCATCGGTCGTTCCCCTAATAGCCCCGTCGGAGTTCATCGCTCGACTGAAAATCCAATTATCGAAGGAATACTGCGTTTGCGAGTATCGCTGGCAAGGAAAAACGCACGTGTGCGCATTTGATCTTTCCCAGGAGGCAAAGCAATATCTTTTGGATTTCGTTGTTGATGATAAAGTCACCTTGACTGCGAAAGATGCCGTTCAGTCATTTCCCATGGACGACGACTTCGACTTGATCCAGTTTGCAGTACCGGACACGAGAGGCAATATGCTTGGAAGAAAACCTCAGCTTCTATTTGGACTTCGAAAATAGTGAACGCAATGCCGCATCGAGACAAATCCATAGCGACGGGATGGATGCAAATCGGATTTCGACGTCTGTTGATCCTTTTTGCGACTTGTTCGGTTTGGGTAGGGTATTGGGCCAACGAAAGGAATCGATCCATGGATCAAGCCCAGCTTATCAAGATCCTGCAGTCAACGCGCTCATTAACGGTAACCGACGTAACCAAGGTGGCTGTCGGAAGGGTGGCGATGACATTATCGGCAGGATCGTCGCGGAATGGCGAGAAAGGCATGATCATTAATCGGTTAAGTGGTTATGAACGACTTCAATGTTTCGTGCCTAGGACAGGCTGGGAGATCTGTATCGCGACTCGAGACTTGCCGTCCGAAGGCGTGCCATCCGCTTACAAATCATACCCGATTCGACGAGGGACATCCGCGATAGAGCTTACGCTGACAACGTTGGAGGACGGATTTGAAATCGATCTACTCGTCGAGGATTCTCCCAAAATAACCGTGAAAGAAGACCGGACATGGGGTGATTCCACCCATTTCATGCCCGCACATGTACCGGCGATAACGCCCGATTGCGATACCGAACCGTTGATCGTACTGGCCAGCTATAAATTCGGAACGATGACCAAGACCTCTGCCAAGCGAGAAGTGTTGAGCACGCCACCAATCACCAACGGAATCCTCATTTGGCTCCAGAGAGTAGAACGATTGCCCCAATCGTTTGCAGAGCAATTGAGATAACTGCCTCACTCCTTACTCCTTGCTCCTTACTCCTTACTGCGTTGAAACGTTAATAACTCGAATGCGCCCAATGGCAGCAGCCAACTTGCCCAAGCCACGATGCGATACGATGTCAGTGGATCTAATTCTGCGAAATCGGTCAGCATGGTAAGCAGTCGAAGGGCAATGGCGGAACAGAGCAGCAACCAGCACCGCCACATCCAACGCTGATGCGATCGAAATCGGCCTTGAATCGCGAGACGCCAACCGAACAGCGCTGATGTTGCGGTACAGGCCGACAAACATGCGAACCCCATCCCAGCGACCCAACCTCCCAACGCGTGTGCCGACATCATCAAGCCGCTGGGGGCGATCAACATGCATACGATCGCGATTTGCAAGCGTCCGAGGAATCGATGCGACCGAGGGCTCCATCGTCGAAATTGCGAACTAATCAACAGAAGACCAAAAAGAACTGAAAACGGAGAAGCAATGATGTGCGTGTAGAATGCCAGCTTGTACAATCCATGGAAGTGCGTTTCTCGCCCTATCAGAAACGATGCCTCGAAGTCGGGAGGAAAATAGGAACGGTAGTTCGCAACGATTCCCCATAGAACACGCACGAGCACAAGGGAAGAAACGCAACACCAAATCCAGTACAGGTGGCGATTCAAGCGTTCGATTTTGACCAACTGCTCTTCTCTTTTCTCGTTCATCTAACAAAACCTACGCTACATTCTCCCGACAAGGTGCTCAGTAAAGTATGCAAGAAGACAACCCCTATGTCTCGCGTCAGACGGCACAACGCATCGTTCGAACGCGGCTCGTTACTCCCATCACGATGACCTTAATTCTCATCTTGGGCATCGGGATAGCGTTGCCGTTGTTGTTTGCGTTGTACTCTTCTTCCAATCGCGCACGGAGCCGATCGTTGGACAACTTAAAAAATATACCCAATGAGTTGAGGCGGTACGGTCGTTCGGTTCGAAATTACGAGTCCAGTCCGCCGAGCTATCCCACTAACCCATCGTCAACTCCGATCCAAGATCGGTAATTTAGACCTCTCGGCAAACGACTGCGAATCGGCGTTTTTCGATGCACGTGAACAATATCGTGCACCGATCTTTGCTCGCGGAGTCCGTTGCCAAGATTTTTCGAGTTGCGTCGAGATCGATTTCTATTCCACGGCTCTTTAGTTCCCAGTTCCCGACTTTGACGGTACGAGAGTAGGATTTCAACCGTTTTTGGTCCATGGGGAGTCGGTCGATCACACGAAACCAACGAACCATTGGGTGAGGCAAGTTGGTTATCGAAGTTAGGTATCCGCTTTCGTTTTCGATCAACTGCCAGCCGTATCGAACGGAAAACGCAGGTGCTAATTGTGCGGCTCGCACAACGGGGTCGTAATCACCGACGTATTCCAGCAGTTGACTTGTGATTGGCGTGTGTGGCGAGTCGCCGGGATTGGCGTCGTGGTAGGGGTACCATTCATGGAACCAGTTGCCCTCGGTTCTCGAGTTTTGCTCGAGGGTCGAATGTTCTCTCTGAGCCATGAATTGGCTCGTGCGTTCTACGGCTGGCTGGTTCAAAAACATGCTCAGCACCGTCGATTCCGAAGGCCATCGTTCGATGCCCCAATACCACCGCTGCTGGCGCACGCTGCCTTGCTTTGATAAATAGCGTATCGATTGCGGATTGGGGGATTCGGAATCCTGGGTTCGATACGGGGCCAACCGAAACCCCGGCGCAAGTTTTAGGGACATGCCTTTGGCCATGGCCAACAATCGTTGCATGGTGTTCCAGGGTGGCGAGATCCATTCCAAATGGGTTGTTCGGTGGCCGCTCGGTCTGCGATCGGGGTCGATATGGATGAAGCTGCCGCTTGGGATTGCGATACTCTCGGCGGTGGCTTCGTGTACTGGCGTGTCGAGTCGATGGGAATCCAAGTTGTGACGAGCCAACGCGCAAGCGATCGGGGAATTGTCGTAAGCGATGACGTTGCATGGGCGGTTGGCAATCGCTACGCAATCGGCGCCTGCACCGACACAGATGTCATGGACCGTTCCTCCGGCCGGAAAGTCCAAAGCGGTTTCGATAGCCGTATCTTGGTCGCTGGATTGTTCCAGAAGTTGACGAGTCCAGAACCAGAGGTGCGGATCCGAGAATTTTCGTTGGGCGATTGGAAGCAATTGGAATTGCTCCATGAGCAGCGAAGCGCGCGGTGTGGGCAGCTTGGTACGAAGCCATTTTAGTATTGCGGCCTCCGACGGCAATTCGGCATGGAGCAATGAACTCCAATGGCCGCGAGCTTCCGGCGAGTTTAGCCATCGATAGTCATCAACGCTAAACATCAGTTTCGATTGTCAGATTTTCCGAAATCGACCCGCATCCAGAACGGATGCTGGCGATCCACGCGAGTGCGCGCGTCCTCGAGCATCACACGAATATCCGGTTTCGGTTCTACTTTTTTGTCGACAACCACCATCTGTCCTTTCGAGAAATCAACAACGTCTGGCGACAAGTAAATCGAATACTGTTTGGTAGGTGCGATTTGAACGCGAATTGCATTGTTCGTTACGTTTCGGTTCGATGCAACTTTGTACTCCGTACCTGCTTTGTAAAGAAGAGGATGAACAAGTTTATCCTGGTTGAGCAGTGAGCTTTCAAACCACCAAAAGAATCGATCGCCCGCTCTGGACGTGACCGTTTCAAATTCATCGGGGGGAGCCTTCCGTATCTTGGACTGCATCCACTCCATAATTCGTGGAAGCTCTTCCTGATAGTGATCCATCGCACGCCCACGGTAAACCGTCACCAGAGAGTCGTTTTGCCAACGGCTCATGTAGTTATCCCAAACGGGGGCATTCTTGTCGAAGTCCGGATCGAATTCACCCGTAACAAAATACGAAGGGACATACTGAGCATTGGTCCAGTACTGAATAATGTACTTGCTGGCCGCTGGCCCAACACAAATCGAACCTGCCCACATATCGGGGTGGGCAAGAGCGATGTCCCAGGCGGCAGTCGCTCCTGCGTAATGGCCAGCGATATGAACGCGATCGGAATCGATGCTAAATCGTTTCATCGCGTCGCGCAGAGAGTCCAAAATGTTTGCGTGTTCGTTTTCAGTGAAATTGTAAGCCGGTTGTTTGGGTTCCATCCA
>JBEBHM010001118.1:0-2177 GCA_040080875.1 Pirellula sp. | reverse complement strand
TTAACGCGCAATCGCAAGCATTCCGTCATTCGCAACCCGCAACCATAAAGCAATTGTCCAATGGTCAGATAGACTCCCGACAGCGATGAAAGTACTTTCGAGACCTCCGTCTTGCTAAGAACGGTTGGAATTCGTGGAGCTTTTGTAGAACGCAGTGCATCGATTTTGCCAAAGTCCCGTCTCAAAACATGCTCAAATAAGAAAAGCAAAGCGTAAAAGGCTTGGCTTTGAGTCGACGGGGCAACATCGCCATCGACCGCCAAGTCCGTCAAGTGTGCTTCGACATCCGCCGCACCAATCGCATCGAAGTCTGCCAAATTCGTAAGTGCAAGATCGGCCATGAAAGCTCGAACTTTTTGAACGTAAGCTTTCTCAGTATTGAACGCCTTGCCCAAGACACGCATGCTTCTGCGGAGTGCCTGAATTACATCGGGTTCTCTGGGATTGATCTTGCCGACAACATTTTCGATCGGAGAATTGTCAGCATTTTTTCGTTGTTCGGTAATAACGTCCCGAAGTTTCTCTCGCAACTGCTCTGAAACTTTCGGCACCCCGTTCATCAGGGATAACTGAATGCAAGACGGGATAATTTGATTGACAAATCAGGGATAACACCTGAGAATCCGGTTATCCCAATCCCAAACCGGGATAATAAGAAGTTACCCGACTGAAATCCGTCATAGTGAACTGTGCCAATCCGTGACTTTGCCAGCGCTAGTTTCGCTATCCATATGCTGTCTGTGGGCACTCACTTACCTGCTACTTTGTTTTTACACGAAGCATCGAATTTTGTTTGTTGCGATTACTGTGATTGGTCTCGTAGTAACTTGGTTCGTCTGCATGGGGACATTAATTCTGTATTTCGATTTAACCATTGCGTGGGCTACGACGGAAGCGGAGGTTGACGGTGTAGTTGGCGGTGACGGTGCAAAGCTAGTATTTACAGGCCTGTTCTTCGGACCTGCGGCTAGCGTGCTGCTTGCGTTCGTGGGAACTGTGGTACATTTCCTCCAACGATTCGGCGTTTTGTTCCGCGTCCAATCAGAAGCTGAGATGCCCTCGCCGATACCGACACACTCGAAACAATTAGACAATCCTTATTGCCCGCCGAGTACTCCGATTCGTGGCGGGTAACCATCGCATGCACCGGAGTCGCGGGTCGGGCGTTTTTTCAATGGAGCATCTCTCGCCGCGACCGCGGTGATGCGTAGCGTTCCTCCTTTTGGAAACATCAGCGGCAGCGGAAAATTGTTAGGACGTAGAGTCTTGGGGAATTGAAGAAGCTCGCAGGGCTGACGATTCGCTCGGGACGATTTGGGTGTTGGAGAACACTAACGAACGAGCTTGCGAGTCAAACGCTTCGGCTCATTTGAAATCCGTCGATTCGCTCCGAACGATTTTGACATTGGAACGCGATCGAACAGCACGCTTGCGACCGATTCACTTCGGCTAAGGCTAAATGCAAGCCTAAGGACCCGATCAAAGATCGGCAGTGCGCAACGATGCGGACGGACTATTGGTTGCCGGAAAACTATTTGCAAGGGCATAGCGCCGACGCTACAATCGCGTGAACAACGTTTCCTCCGCAAGCATTCAAAACCAATCGCGGAGGAACAAAGCGATGCATCGAAGTCGCGAGTAAATCCGTCCTCAATTGAGAATCAAACCCCGCGACTCGATGATCGCGGCCGTTCGTCGGCTCCACCCAACTGAAATGACAGTCTCCGAGATCGTCCAAACGCAATGGTGGTTGATGTCGTGCTCGTTCCCTTCCCTGAACTGGGCTCGGCTTCGCGTGTATTCGGATACCCACGCAGACATTTTTGACATGGACGGGCACCTGCTAACATTCCCTACACTTGAACAGGCCAGGGAGCACCTGCTTGAAGACGAATACGTTTCGCTGGACAATCTGGATTTGGAAGATTGCGGGGAACTACGAATTGAGGCTGGGCAGCTCACGCCACAGTCGGCCGCATCGGATGCCGAGTTGCTATCGCAAATGTTCATTTCGCGCGGCGGATGATCTGGTCGCACGGTTGCTCCATTCCAATACCTGAGTGGAGGCCAGACGCCGACGAACATCTCTATGGCCTTTAGTGTCAAGTAGTACGTACCGCTAGCCGTGGAAAAAGTTTGCAGTTTTTTGGAGGGCTAGTTTTGTAGTCTTCTTATCA
>JBEBHM010000376.1:0-8340 GCA_040080875.1 Pirellula sp. | reverse complement strand
ACAATTCGGAGAATTGTGCAACCGTGGGGATCGTTATTTCGGTGGCCGACCTTGTGGAAACTGGATTCAAGAATTGCTTTAGCAAAATCATTCTTGTTGCATCGATGCTGAATCATTAAAGCCGAGTTCGCGGATCGGTTCCCGTTGAATCAGTAATCCTCTTCGTAAGGTGCCACCCACTACTTGCTTTGGAATATGGCATTCGAAACAATGACATGTTTTAGCAAAATCCTTGATGCGCCCGTGCTAAAATGTTGTGCGTGTCCCATCTTGTTTCCCCATCTTCTAACGGGAGTAGATCACGAGAACCGATATGAGATTGGATTAATGAGAATCGAACAATTCGGAGAATTGTGCAACGGTGGGGATCCAAAATTGCTTACAGAGTGACCATCGCTAGGCTTCCCTTTCTGCTGTCTAGCCTTGTGGTCGCCTTTGATTCATGGTTTCGGTGGAGCTGGTGAATGGGCAACGCGGCCGACAGCCCGCGATGTCATGCTGCTGATCGAGGTATCGGACAGTTGCCTCTCCTCAGATTTGCAGGAGAAAGCTGATATCTATGCTGAAGCAGGTGTGCAAGAGTATTGGGTCGTCGACGTCCCCTCGTCTCGCATTCATGTGCTGTCAAAAAGCGATGGCAAATCGTATCGGAAAATAGAGATCGCCGTCGCCCCACAGTTCCTTTCGCCCACTTGCTTTCCCAACGCCAAGCTAAATCTGTCGGACCTGTTCTCGGTGACCTTAGGCGAACGGAGGAATGCGACATACCTTTCTTCGTAGCGGAAGCCCGCAATAATTCCTCATTCTACTCTGCCGCTCGCCTAACACCGCGCGATCTATGACACCCCCCCTGGTCGCAGTCAATTCGTTACCTGGGTGTTGCAAGGCAGAATAGTGATTTCTCGCCACGAATGAGTAAGCAATCGGTTGCGGGGACAGGTGAACCGATAACGGACTCTTCCATGTTGTTTTCGGCGAGCAGTTCAAACCGGTCGTCGGCAACGGAAGCGACAAAGACAACACCATCTTCTCGTGGTGCATAGAGTTTCCCGCCCGCGATGAGTGGCGACGCATAAAAATTCGATCGACCTTTTGGAAATGCATTGCTCCAAATTGTCTTACCTGTTGCCGGATCGATGCATTCAACCTCGCCGCGATCTCTCACCAAGTAAACTCGCCCTCGATAGACAGCAGGTGTGGGTACAAACGAACCGATATCGTTGCGTTGCCAAACGTGACTAGCGTTCGTCATGTCGCCACGACCTGCGAGACGGATACCAAAAAATCTCGGCGTGCCTCGATCGTTGCGTCCGTAGCAAATTACGGCCATGTCGTCGACGATAACCGGTGATGCAATTGCAGGCCACAATTTACTTGCCTCTGGGTTGAAATTTCCACAAGACCATACAACCGAACCATCAACCGCATCGTGAATAGTCATGTGCTCGGCCCCCCACACTAGTAACGACTGCTTGCCATTGTGCTGGATCACCTGCGGAGTCGTATAGCCATGGTCGCATTCCGTTGGTGTCGTGTAGTTACGAGCAACCTTCCAAACCATGTCGCCGCTGGCCTTATCAAACGCAGCGAGCCATGATTCGCCTTGATGCATACGGGCCATGATGACGTATTTGTGGGTCAGTACAGGTGAAGTTCCATGGTCCCAAAAAAGTGTGTCTTTCCCAAAGCGTTCGACAAGATTCGTTTTCCAGCGAACGGTTCCATCCAAATCTAGAGCCGCCAGAGTGCCACTCTTGAAGTACGCGAAAACGCCATTGCCATCGCTGACCGGCGAAGCATTGCTGCCGGAACCATTACGGTGCTTGCCCGCGTTTTCAACGCCGAATGTTTTGCTCCAACGTAGTGTTCCTGACCCATCGTAGGAATGAATCGCGTCATGGCCGTCAACCGGCGCAGTCAGATAAATGTTCTGCCCCAACACGATCGGAGTCGAACATCCTTTTCCTGGTAGCGCAATTCGCCATCGCGTATTGCTTTTGTCAAATTTTGCGGGAAAGTCTCCCATCTCCGTCGAACCCGTGTCGCTGGGCCCGCGCCAACTCGGCCAATCCGCCGGCGCTTCGGAAGTAACGAAATAGCTGGCTACGGTAAACAAGAAAGTGACAGCGATAGTTCGACTAATGTGCATGGTCTAGATTTCCGAAGGCTGGTTGATTGATCGAATCCGTAGTATACGCAATATGCCTGGCCTGCTCGACGTGTTTCAAAACGAATTTTGCAATTCTCAAACCGATTCATGACGACAAGCGTCGAGGGCGTTTCTTGGACGACACGGACTTGATCATCGTATATCCATGGCCATTCGTCGCGAACGGATTTTTGGTTTTTGCAACCGCTTGCTCGATCAGACTTTGGACTTTTGGGTTCTTGAGTGTCGAGGCACTCTCAAGTCGAATGAATCGATTCTGTTTTCCAGATCCTAGCAGCAATCCATCTGGATCTGTCAATGTTGCCCCATAGTAAAACGACAGTGAAACACCTTTGGCCGAACAAGCCAGCGAAACGATGCAATCGGAAGTTCGTTCGGTTGTGCAGTAACCGATCGCAAGGAAGTTATAATTGTCGTAAACCTGTTCCACGGCTCGCGGTAGTAGTTTTCGAAGGGTTGTACGGCACGATTGAATCAACTTCGCAACGGCAGGATCGAATTCGGAAATGAACGACTTGAGTTGAAGCGAAATGGAATCTGTCTTTTTGACTCGTTGTGGCTTTGAGGTCGCCGACTTGGACTCTGCGGTTTCTTGCGATTCGGAAAGCTTCGACAACATCCTCTTCAAGGCAACAGTCTGGTAGCTATGCTTCAGCAAGGCGGATAATTCATTTCGATCCAATTTCGATTCAGCTCGCAAACAGATCCATCCGTGCTTGGCAGCATAGGGAGCGGGGAAGAACCTGGTATCCTTCAACATCTCGGCGTAGCGATCCGGAGACGCGCGAAATGCAATGCAGAGTTTCCCATCGTAGCGATCAAGCACGGCGAACATTTTCTTGCCAGCTTCAAATGTTGGATTTCCCCACTTCACGGTCTCGGTCACCGCAGGCAACGTCAAGCATAGGTCGCGAAGAAGTTTTAAGATCGTTCGTTGCTGCATTCTTTTCTCGTTAGGGTAGGGACCACTGACAGTCAATCCATGGCGAAACAAACTAAAGGGTCAAATAAAGTTTCTAAGCAGCGCTTGAATCATGTAAGTCCAATGCATGACACAATACAAAAGGCCCCCCCAGTGAAGCCAATCGCGATGCTGCTTTCGGTAGAGATCAAGCCCGATGGAGAGCAGTGTAAACACTAATGCTAGATATTCGATACCCGTAGCTGCCGATCGAAACAAAGGGTTGCTCCAACCTTGTCCAGCAGAAGCTGAAAATGGATACAGTTGGGTCATTGTCAGCGGAAAATTTGTGATTATCAGCTGCCCTCCAATCAGACCGATTGCAATTCTCCAGTACCAACGCCAATCGCAAAGTACGACGGCAATAGAAGTGAAAGCCAATATGAAAAGCAACTTAGGCATTTCGCCAAATCCATAGTAACCAACAAAACTGACGTCAGACGAGCGTGCATAGCCATCGAGCAAAGAGGCGATTGCAAGCCAATATCCGGGCTCAGGATGAGCTTGCTTCGCGACCATCATTAACAACAAGATTACCACGACAATAGTACCTGCATTGCAAACGGCGAAGGCAATGTAGCCTAATGGATCCGTTTTCAAGCTCTCCCTCCCAATCGATGTTATGAGTATCGCAGCGATGGCACACCAAAGCATCAAATGCCAAATTGAAAGTCTCGGAGGTTGTTGTGGCAATGCCAATCCCCTTTGCAATCTCTAGTAATGGGACGAAGTCGCGATAGTGTCGACCAACAACGCCACGCTACTTTTCCATAAAGCACTTGCCTCAAGCGATTAGTAACACCTCAAACCCACGCCTCGCGATTAATGGTCGATTTATGTTATAGCAGTCACCCAAAGCGGCACGTCAACCCGGAGTGGCTCCGGAGATCTATTCGAGAAACTTGCGGCCTTTTAGCCACGTTGAAATCTCATTCAAAGCCGTCGGAGCGATCGTTTCTTCAATTTCTCCGTATTCGGTAACCAATCCCGTTTTGGCCGTTTGAAAAAGGTGGTTTAGCCCGGGCATGGACTTAACCATCACTTCTTTGTTGCCGCCAGATTGGGCAGCACGTTCGATCTCGGGCAAGTTCTGTTCAGGTGGAACCTGCAAATCCTTGTCGCCGGTCAATGCGAGAACTGGGCACGCAACCTTTTTTAGAAAGTTCCGAGGGTCCAAGGTAATGAAGTAGCGAAACCAGGGGATAGAAACCACCGCAGAGTGCTGATCGGCAAAGGCATCAGCTGAACCAGCCGCCTTCTTCTCTGCGTCAGTTGCTTTTTCATACTCAGCCAACAGGTGGGCTCTCGCTTCTTTCCTTCCCGCATCGACATCGGTCTGATTTCGAATGATCGAGAAAATGGCTTGCTGCATTGCTCTTAGATCCTTGATGCCGGCATCGCTTGCACCACTGGCCCTTGCGATTTTCTCCGATTGCAGAACCAGAAGTTCGTCCCCGGGAACACCTGGGCCTGCAAGAAGTACTAAGAACGCTAACTCATGATCTTCTGCTGCAACCATCGAGCCCACGATGGCTCCCTCGCTGTGTCCGATCAGCCCAATCTTGTATTGATCCACTTCACGGCGAGTCTTGAGGTAAGCGATCGCGCTCTTCGCATCCGTCGCGAAATCTGCGGTTGTGTCATCGGATGGATTTTCATCGTTGCCAGTGCCACCAACCCCTCGATCATCGACTCGCAGAACAATCATCCCCGCTTTTGTCAGGTGGTCGGCCAACACGGCGAACGGTTTATGTTCGAAGATCGATTCGTCGCGATCTTGCGCACCTGAGCCACTGATGAGGACTGCGGCAGAGAAAGGTCCCGTGCCTTGAGGAATGGTTAGCGTCGCTGCGAATTGGAACTTGTTCGATAGATGAGCGTATCCGATCTCCTCGTTGCGATAGGAGTACGGCCCCTTGGGAGTCTGGGGGCGGCGGCGTTCGGTTGTTCCAACAGCTCTTTTGAGTTTCAAGGGAAATTCACGACCCCCTTGAGTCCATTTGCCGTCGATTGCATCGTTGGTCGAATTGAGCTTTCCGACAAACGCGGCTCCCATTTTCTTCGATGAAATAGTAATCTCGCTACCATCCAGCTTGACTTGGTCGAGCGGAATGTTTTTCGCACCTTGGTCGGGACTATCCAAAGTCGCTTGCAGCTTTTCTGCCTCACTGCGGATGTTAAAGACAAGTCTCAGCCGTATAGCGCCAACATCAAGAGCTCCCTCCCAGGCGCCTAAGATCTTGGTGGAATCAGTCTGTCCGCCATCGATCGTCGGAAGTTGCTGAGAGTACACAGGCGACTCGATGATCGCGATGGGCACAGCCAACGGTGCGAGCAGCATTATTAGGAACTTTTGAATAGACATGTAGATCTCCAGCTTGGTGGGAGGCAGGATACGCGTGCGCGACTTGGGAGACGCTTTAGCTACAAAACTTTGGTTCCTTCGAGACAAGCTGACAAGTTCGTTGGGAACCATGAAAACCAGACCTTGAAAACTAAAATGCTCACTTTTCGCGCGAGGCTGTCGCGGGAATGATCGCGCGGGCGGTGCGGTCATCTACAACAAAGTAACCCAACGGCTGAGAACCTACTACGGCAACCAGCCAAACCTCACCGGGGCGAGTTTGTTGCTGTCTTCGCTGTCCCGCATGGATGATCCCCACAGATTCCGTGACACCCTCGCGGTTCACCCGAAAAAGCTCGGTGTCTGTGCTGAGCTGATTAATGAAATAGACATCAAAGGGATTGCCATCTGGCTTGGAGCGAGGCGGTGCCGCCGACGGTTCTTTCAATGCGTGCCAAGAAATCTCTACCAGAGAATCGACCGATGGAGCCGTCCGTTCAGCGAACGTCTGTGGACTGACTCGCCGAAACTCGACCAACAAATCACCAAAAGTTTTATCGGATGCTAGATTCTTCCACTCGTAAGGATCCACCGTGATGTCATAAAGCTCTTCGCCCCCGTCGGCGTAGTGAATGTAACGATGCGATTGCGTGCTCACGGCGTAGCTTCCCGGTTCGGACAGGAACGTCACTGAGGGATGCGACCACTTGTCGTTCACTTGATTCTGCGCAGGATCACGAAGCAGCGGCATTAAGCTGGGGCCGTCGTTATCTGCTTTGGCTGGCAGACCGCACAGCTCCAGTAGCGTCGGGTAAAGACTCAGCAGATTAACGGGCGATTCACACTTCGCACCGACCTTGGTTCCATCCGGTAGCGTCGCCGAAATGGATTTGGGGACACGAATGATCAAAGGGACGCGCGTGACCGCACGCCAAAGCGTGAACTTTTGCCAGTGTTCTTTTTCACCAAGCTGCCATCCATGATCCGACCAAAGGACAACGATCGTGTTTCTCGCGTTCGGCCCATTTTCCAACGCATCCAAGACCCGCCCCAGCATCGCGTCGGCAAAATGAATGGATGCCAAGTAGGCCTGCACGCCCTGCCGCCATTGGCCCTGAGATTGAATGTGTTCAAAGTATCGATTCCTTGCGACTCGCACTCCGGCCGGTGGGACGTCCTCGAGATCGTTCTCGCGGTAACCCTTGGGCAGTTGCACGGACTCCAACGGAAACGGCTCAAAGTACTTCTTGGGGACAAACCATGGCTCATGTGGTCGATAGATTCCGCACGCAAGAAAAAAAGGTTTATCCTGCGGTTGTTGCAGGCGCTCGCCAACCCATTTGCTGACGGACCAGTCACCACCGAATTGCTCATCTGTCACGTCCAGCGCTGACCAGTCCGTTTCGACATACTGCCATGGTCCGCCACGGGGCAAATTGACCGGTCGCGGCGAGGGATCAAAAGTTTTTGGAAACGGGTTCTCGGTGCTGGCGGCTGGAAAGTATTCATCCCACGATTTGGCATCGATGAAGTAGTGCAACAACTTGCCAGAGCCTGAGGCATGGTACCCATGATCTCGAAAATACTGGGGCAATATCGTTGCCGTCGGCATGATTTCGCGCATCGGTTGACGATTGTCATACAGCCCGGACTTGTTGGGTGCGCGGCCGGTGAGGATGGCGCTTCGCGACGGATTGCACGAGGGCGCAGCGCAATGCGCGTTGGTGAAAAACGTCCCACTGCCTGCGAGTCGATCCAGATTCGGAGTCAATGTCTGAGGATGGCCTCCTAAGCAACCAATCCAGTCATTCAAGTCATCGATTGCAATGAACAGAACATTGGGGCGGTCTGCCCCGGAAACACGAGGAGTCGTGCAAACGAGCAGCATCATGCAAAGTAGGAATCTCATACCGGTTAATCCACTTTCTATGGTCGCGAGGAAATGTACGGAACTGGCTGGCTTGCGTCCCGGCGATCGATGCTATCGGTAGCGATCGACACCGAGGTTGATGCGACCAAAAAGAAGAGGATAGAGGAACATGTTTTCATCGAGTTAGCTCCTTTAAGCTATGATTCAACCCATAGCTTAGCTTTACGACTCAGATGTTCAAGCTACGATCCACAATGTAAGAATTTCCATGCGTACTCGACACTTTGGTCAGGTTGGGCGATGATCACGATACGCATTTGTTCTACAATATAGCCATCTTTTGTCATCGGATCTGCAAGGCATGCATCACGACCCGGCAAAAGAATCTCGCGACAGAAGATATCAGCGACATGGACTCCTATCAACATCTCAACGCTTTGCTTGCCGAGTCGGGCGTTTCGAAAATCGTGTATGCGATGGTCATGCCTGAAACGGAACAGATTATCGACGCGGTACTCGATGGCGACAGGATACTCGATGGAGACCGTGTACTCGATGGAGACAATGTACTCGATGGAGACCGTGGCGAGACTAGAACCGGTCGCGATCGGTTTCACCATTTGTTTCGCGAAGCTTGGACTCAGAAACAGGATTCCGTCCACGAAGGCTTCTTCTCTACCTGGAAGAAGTGGTCTGCACCGATTGTTCAATTTGAGGCCGCTGACTTTCCCTTTACGTATCCGACCGCTGGGGCCAGCGAAGCCATTCGGGAGGCAATCCATGCCTATGGGGCACGCGCACGAAGGGAGTCGTTCCACCCTAAAGTGCATGTGTTCGAGGGGGAGTACGAGGGGTTCGCGGTTTATGCCTCGGCCGCAGGCATCGAAGTGCAATCGCATCGTCGCCAGAGTTGGGAGGATGCAATTGATCTTGTCGGGCCAAATGAACAGTTCTACGTCAGTCAACCGTCTGCCATCGATGGTTACGTGTGGGAT
>JBEBHM010001117.1:0-2178 GCA_040080875.1 Pirellula sp. | reverse complement strand
TTGAGATGCTGGCGCTGGTGCATTGAAGCTGACTAGTTGAATGCCTTCAAACAACGAAGATGGAGCGGTCTGTTTCAATGAACTCACATCGGATGTTGGTGCTGGTGGACCTTCGCGTGGGATGTCGTCTTCTTCTAATGGTTTCGTATTGCAGCAGGCGAGTGCTTGCCTAGCCATCCGACGAATTCTCGCAGACGGTTCTTTTTCGCAGGTTGTCAGTTCGAGCAATCGTTTCCGGACTTTCGCACTGCAACACGATGGCGAACTGCAGTACTTGCAACCGCACTCCGGTTTGCATTGCAGTGCCTTGGCCGCTTCGAATCTTACCTCTTCGGTACAGTCGCTCAAACCCTCAAGCAGAGCATCCTCCACTTTCTCGTAACAACCACCACAGCCTAAAGTGGCAAGGTAACGAATGGCCATAATTTTTTGAGGTGCGGCATCCTCTTCTTGTTTGATTTCCGCAGCTGCTTGTACAGCGGGAGGTGCTCCCTCCTCTAAGTTTGCAGGGTCCGTTATAGGTACCACCGGCGGTTGCGGCTGCAATCCAGGGAAGCGGCCTGTCAGATCGAGTCCACTAAGCAACCGGCTGCCGAGCCTTTGAAGGATTCCTCCAGCTCCCTTGGCAATTTTGGGAAGTCCCAGAAATTCAGGCAAGCTACACTGGCTTGCCGAGGGCGCAGGAGCAATCGCAACAATCGTAGTGTTGTTTCCAACGGCGGCGCTTGTTTGTGGTGTTGGCTTAGGTGTTTTCGGCACCGACGCGCACCCCAAAAATGCTCCAATACCCCAGGCCAGGACAGTACATAGGAGCCAGGATTGCTCATTTTTATCGATTAAACAACCTTGCACTATCGCTACTCAATTCAACGTTTGCAGATTCCTCGTCTGACCAAGCAATCGGTATTTTCGTCAAAGTCCTGTTAGCTGTATCGTCTCATATTATCGGACGACTTGAGTATGGATACCCGACCTCGGCAAATGAGAAGTGCTTTCCTGCCCGAAAGTAAGCGATATCAGCCTCCCATCATGCAAGCATTCGCGGCACTTGGATTGACCAACTGCCGATTCCAGTAACCGTCACTTTGCTTGCAATCGCAAACGCGTTGGAGGGGCCGGGGGAACGCCAACTTCGAAGGTCTGTTCCGCCTTGCGAGGTCGATTCTTTACGACCCCAGTTGCAACGACTTTATATTTCCCAGGTTGAACGCCGGGCAATCGAAATGCTCCACGGACGTCTGTCTTCGTCCGATGCAAGAAGGCCCCCTTCTCATCTTCGAGAGTGACCTTGGCATCGGGCAAAGGATTATCCAGATACGAAACCATCCCCGACAACTCTTGTATCATCCGTTTAAGTCTTTCTTGCCACTCTTGTTCAGACAGCACCGAGAGAACGGTTTTTGATACTTCGCTTTTATTGCCGACGCGATCAGTCGCTCGAACAAGCAGAGTTGCTCTTCCAGGTAGAAGGTCGGTGGTGGGGAGCGTCAAGGTCCACGATCCATCCGACTGGCGGTCGCAGGCTTTTGGAACTCCGGACGCAGGCGTGAACTCGCCAATCCCTTTGGAATCTACAAGGAGCTCGACACTTTCAATTCCGCTGAGTTTTGCGTCGTCGACTCCCACACGAACCATCAAGTCGACTCCCAGTGCAAATGTAGTACCCGGCATGATTTCAACGCCAGTGACCGTTGGAGGATCGGAGTCAACGACGACTTCGATTGGCTTGCTCCATACCATTTCTCCGCCGGCAGACAATTTGGCCAAAAGATTTACTCGATCGTTCTTGAGAGATGGCGGCGGTAGATCGAACGAAATATCGGTCACATTCGCCGTCAGTGTTACTCGTCCATTCGAAATCGAATTCATCATCACATCTACCTGACGATCCGCTGCAAACTTGAATGTCGTTTCTTCTGCGAACTCGCGATCGCGATCCAGGTCCCAACCGACTTCGACATAATCACGCTTGGTTTCAAACGAGCCTGGAATTGCGTCGATTTTCAAGCGGACCCTTTGATTCTTGTCATCCGGACCAATGTTTCGACCTTCAGGGGGATCTACGATTTCAATCCTTTGAAAGTCTGAGACAACGGGTATATCCGAGTTGGATCGCCAACATGGGACTTTGACTACGAACACGCGAGGAAAGCCGTCAATGTCCAATTCCAACGTTAA
>JBEBHM010000375.1:0-8351 GCA_040080875.1 Pirellula sp. | reverse complement strand
GATTATGAGTTGAAACGAGCCGACTGGCTAAAACTCTTGGAACATGCCAGTCCGTCACCAGAACTAGCCCTTGGCAAAGATCCGGCTGCGACTCCAGAGCACTTTCGTTTCGTCGCAGGGCGAATAGCCAGTAGACTTTCGCCAGATGATCGAAAATGCGGTGACTTACTTGCGTCATTTGGTAGCGAGGCTGTATTCGACGTCAAAAACAATCGTGTGCGGACAACGCCATTTTGTTTCGTAACAGGCTCCGGTTGGCAGTATTTCTTGCAAAATGTTCGTGAGTTGTTGACGCGAGTAAACGCAGATCGGCTTGAGCAGGCTTTGTTTTACGTCTTGTCATACGCTGACGAAAAGTTGTCGATGCGGTGGGATCCAGTTGAGGATCGCCGGTACGCAATGATGTGGTCCGATCCAACCAGCACAGGCAACGAAGCCAAAACGAACTGGGCGCTCAACCTACTTGCCTATCGTGGCCTCCAACTTCTGCCGAGCGTTCCTGTCCTGCGGGATGTTGCAACGACAGGCTTTTCCAGGCGAGACAACGGCCCTGAATGGACATGGCCGATTTGGTCCGTGCCGGTCGGCATTGACCCACTTCGCTCGCTGCTGGCCCTCAGTGAACTTCAAAAGGAAAAGCCAAACCGAATCGAACTATCGGCCTATCAGATTGCCGAAGTTTTCCGCAGCGCGCGCCTCCAGGTCGGCAATCCACCTTTGCACAAACTCAATTTTTCGCCCTCTCAAACCGCTTGACGAATCTCGAGGCCGCTTTTGTCCATTGATCTATCGACGGTCTCCCATTCTTCCAAGCCACAGCCGCCATATGGGCATTTGGTGACTGCAATACTGCTGGCTTTGTCAACACCTAGTGGGAATAAATCGGCTTTGCCGACAGTCACTCGAACGTTGCCTCAAGCTGAATTGTTTCACGCCGCATTAGTCCAAAAGGTTGGCAAGGGCGAACGTATCGATTGTCCCGAGTTGACTGGGCGCGATGCACATGGAAACCCATTGCTCGGTAGACACGAACATGCACATGTTCTGCCGTTGGATCTAGACGGAGATGGACATTTGGACCATATCTTGATTCATGCCAAGATGGGTTTGAGCGAGCAAGCACAACATGCTGTGCGTTCTCTCAATCGAACGTATTCCAAGGGAGGCGTAGGAGAGTTGCAAGTTGCCGTGGCGGGAGTCGGTAACACCGATCAACTCTTACAACTCCCTCACAAGAATGGTCAGTCGGCGCGAATCTTGCTCGGAAAAACAACTGAGACAAACGAGTCAAATTCCATGATCTGGGAGAGCGTGACTCCATTTGTCCCGCCTCGCTATTTGAAGAAATCAGGCAAGAATAACCTAGAAGGACAGATCAATGCAGAGTTGCAATCACGTGGTCTTCCAGAAGCGAAACGAATCGAAATCCTTGAGGAACGGAGCAAATCGCTTCGACACTTTATCCGTACACGGCGACGCGGAGTTAATACATCACAACCTCCTGTCGATATCGGATTGGCAGTGAGAATCGAATTTGACCACGCACTCGACACAGATCGTTTGCCGCTCGTTTTGGGTTACGGCAGCCATTTCGGCTTGGGTCTATTCTCTTCGGTTGATTCGGCACTTGAAACGGAATTTGGATTAGCTGTAGTGCGATAACAAACGGTTTATGAAATAACCCGACGCTAGCGCGTTCCGGCTGATTTTGGTTGCCCTACATTTTTTCACCGCGTTAATGGCATGGACAAAGCCTAGCCACTCACAAGAGATCTGTTGCGTACTCAGTGATATTCAACGTTTTGAATTCGTCTTCGCTGATGATCTGTCGGATTCTACCGTTCTCGATGCGTACAAAAATAATATGTCGCTGTTGGTCCATGACCTTGATGAAGCTCGTGCCGTCACGAGCTGGTGTACGGCGCGAACAGAATTCGCAAATGAAGTCCGTCTTGATCCAGACGTTGTCGTACTCGGGCATGATGCCGTCGAGCGTATCGCCCATATAATAAGCTTCTCCGGATCGCTTCTCGGGTAATTGCCATTTGATCTGAATCATACCATCTGCAGCGGCTTGACCGTTTGAACAAGGTAAGTTTGCGATGATCGAATTGAACATTCCCATCGTCGTATTCCTCTCGTGCTTCGTGACAGCCAAGAATTGGGGTTAGCATCCATCAGCCGGAACGCGCTAGTGTCCGGTTTTTGTCGCTGGTCGCACTAATATGCCGTCTGGCCATCGATCTGCGGGCCAGCATTAAGGGGCTAGCGTCGTGGCTGCCGCTAGACCGCCCGCGATTTTGCGGAGCAAAGTCGCCACAACTGCGCTGTCGTACACGTGCATCACGGAAAACCATTTTAGCGTTTTTGATACAATCGCCGATGCCGTGACGAATTCCACGCATCGGCACCCGTGCGAATAAATTCAAGGAGACCTCGTCGCCGTGCCAAGAGAACGTTACATTCCCCCTTCCGAAGAGCAGATGCAGCAGTGGGAGGAAGAGAAAGAGACGAAGCGGAAGTTGGATGCGCTGCGTAGCGAGTTGATCCAGTCAGCTTTGCGCAAGCTAAAGAAGAGCCAATTGATCGATCTGCTGATGGGATTAGATACCTATGATCCGACGCCGCGATGGTCGATCGAAGCGACGATCGATGTCAAGAAACCACCGGAATTGATCGTTCATGATCTTCGCCAGGCGATCGAAATGGCCACGCAAGTCGATAGGTCGAAATTGAATCACAATTTTGCCTTCAACTGGCAAGCCTACGAAGAGACCGAACGCGGATTCAAAGCTCTGGTCGCTTCGGGCAATTTGGAAATGGCCAAACAGATGGCCATCGAATTCATGAACAAGGCTAGCTACCAAGTCGAGTGCAGCGACGAAGGCATGATGACTGAGAATATTGAGGCTTGCTTGAAAACGGTGATTCAAGCGGTCGCAGTTCAGCAGCCACATATGCGCCACGATTGGGCGACGCAAATGTTACAAGCGGATCGCTGTGGCTTCATCTGTCTCAGAACTCTCGAAGCCTTGCTCGAATCAAAGTCTAGCTGACTCAATCTATACGATAGAATTATTCCTATTTACAACTCGTTCTAAAAGGGAGCAACAGATGCCTAAATCCAAGAAATTGACTTCAAAGCCCACCAAATGGTACATGCAACTCGATCAAGATGAGGTCAATGCTGCCTTGGAAGAAGCGACTGTAGATGCCTACGATTTGGAAGAACAACATACGGGACTCTTCCATGCTGTCGCCGAAGAAATGAAATTCCCGTGGCAAGGCAGCGCGCTCGGGGAAACACTTACTGTCGTTGACGCCGCAATGCCCGACGACAATGGTCTTGGACTCGATATCGTCGTCGAGCGCCAGGGAAAACAGTATCGCGTCGACGCTGGCTCCGTCGAGTTACTCAAACCATTTCCGGAAGGACACTTGTACTTGGCTGCTTACTTATCTTGGAGAAAGACTCTCTGAGTTCGTTTGCTTTTTTACGCATGAAACATATTTCCAAAACAAACTTCAAACAAGACAAACTCTATCCGTCGGTCGTTCGCGCCGTGGATGCTATTTTGGAACGTAGCTCGTTTGTTGCTCCCGTCGATGTCCTGATCGAGTCTCAACGGCTCGACAAAAAACATTACGAAGATTGGCGGTTTTGCCGCGTCCCCTATCTCGAACGTGTAACGCAAAGCGGACTCGGTAATCTGCACCGTATCCTCCGTATCCTTGAATTGCATTGCCGCGAACTCGGATTGTCGCCTTCCAAAGCGGTTTACAAAAAATGGGGAAAAGGAAAGTCCCACTCGCTGCGATTCTCGAAATCAGGTGATCCCAACATCGAAAATTCGTACGCCACCCATTGGATTCGAAAACAACCAACGACCATTCGCGAAGCAATTCCTCGTGACGCTCAAATACCAATCAACAATTCAGCGTGGGTGGATACCAAGCCCGATCCGAGAAACAGTCCCATACCATTGCACCGCGCAGGTGAATCCCCGAAAATGTGATTTGGTGTCGCAACTGCATCCGTCATGTTTCTAAAAAGGATTTCTCACAATCATGGCAAAAATGTCGCTTGAAGAAGCTTTCAAAGCACTCGCATCGGACCCAATGCCCTCTTGTCAGCCGGGTTCAACGACCTCCCGCCCAAAAGTCAAGAAATCAGAATTGACTCATCCGGCCCTAACACCATCGGACACGTTGGCCATTTTGGCCAGAGCACTAAAAAAGCAAACCAAGGAAACGCTCGCCGATTGCCTCGTCCAACTGGCCGCCAACGATTGCAAACTATTTCGTGAACTTGAGAGCCAGTTTCCGCTCGAGTATCCATCGCACGACCTCGTTGCCGCAACTCGACAAGCCATCGACGACGCTACCGATTTCGACGAACGACAGATCAATTACAACTTCGACTACGATTCCGATGCATACACAACGATTGGAAAGAACTTTGCGGAAATGATCGAAGCCAATCGCTGGTCCGATGTCCTGCCCCTGGCACTTGAACTTATGAACAAAGCGAGCTACCAAGTCGAAATGAGCGACGAAGGTATGATGATTGATGACATCGACGAGTGTCTCGAGTGCGTCATCGACTCGCTTTACGAGGCGGACCTGCCCGTTGCGGAACGGCTCGAATGGTGCCAAAAAATGATCCAAACCGACAGGACGGGTTGCATTAGCGAAAAACGCTTGGCCGACCTTGAATTGGCCCTTACCAATCTGAACTCCTAGTAATTCGACTAACATCCGTTCATCCGTTCTTTGACAATCTGGTCGACTCTTTGTTTTGCTGGGGCAAACCGTTGGACGATTTTCCAAATCGTCGCCGATGCGTTTGGAGTGTGATGATATTTATCGTGTCTTAAGAGACGATTCGGAGAATCGTGCGTCTGTGGTTCCAAAAACGATTCGGAGAATCGTGCGACAGTTGAGCAAGCTCACCCCACTATGAACGGCTAGCTTGATTCACATGTAAACGGTAACTAGTGTGGAATGCACTGCACAGGTCAAGTTGCCCCAACTCCCAACTCTCACCCCTCAACCCTCAAACCTCAAACCTCAAATCAAATGCGCTCCACTTACATCGTCTGTTACGATATTGCGGACGACAAACGCCTTCGCAAAGTTTTCAAAATCATGAAAGCCTTCGGCGATCATCTTCAATACAGTGTCTTTGAGTGCCAACTCTCCGCCAGCGACCTTACGCTCTGTCGCCAACGACTCTCAGACGTCATCAATCACGCGCATGACCAAGTCCTCTTCATCGATCTCGGACCATCCGAAGGACGAGGCGAACGAGTCATTTCCGCGCTGGGACAAGCGTATCAGCCGTTCGACGCAGCTTGTCTGGTTGTCTAACGATCTTCTATATCAAGGCATCGAACATGATCACCCCGTCGCCTACTCCGAGTCCAGACGAAGATTACTTACCAGCCCGCATGCTCAACGAGTTTGCTTATTGTCCGCGACTGTTCTATCTCGAACATGTCGATGGACTCTTTGCTCACAACGCAGATACGATCGAGGGCGCTGCTCGTCACCAACGGGTCGATCAGAAAACCACGGAACTCCCCCCCGTTGCACGATTCTCCGAATCGTCTCCGCGAAGGAGTCGCAAACCTTCTACCGAGAACAACGACACCGCTGAATCCGAGTCCGCCCAAGAAACCGCCGAGCGAGAAACGGTCCATGCTCGTAGCGTGACGTTGGCGAGCGAGCGACATCGGATTCTGGCCAAACTCGATTTAGTCGAGTCCGATGGCCGAGTGGCAACCCCGGTCGATTACAAACGTGGTTCGCCCAAGAAATTGGACGACGGCTCGCTGGGCGCTTGGGATCCCGAACGAGTTCAAATTTGTGTTCAAGCGTTAGTGCTTCGCGAAAACGGTTTTCAATGCGACGAAGGTGTTCTCTTTTTTTGGGAAACCCGTCAACGGGTGCGGATCGCTATCGATGACGAATTGATTGCCTTGACCGAGTCAGTGATCGAGGGGGCTCGGCATGCACAACTCTCCGACATTGCTCCACCGCCGTTGGTGGATAGCCCTAAATGCCCGCGTTGTTCGCTGGTTGGGATTTGTATGCCGGACGAAACCAGCTATTGTCGAGACACGCCCGACAACGGTTCGTTGCAACAACCCATGTTGTTTGATATTGGACCTAGCCGGTTGAGCGTAAAGACAGAGCCACCGGTAGCGAACCAACGCATTCGCCAGATGGTAACGGCTCGCGACGAGCGCAAGCCACTCTATTTGAACAGCCAAGGAATTACGCTTGGGAAATCGGGCGACGTTTTGCAAGCCAGGGAAAAGGGCAAACTGGTTCAGGAGTTCCGATTGCACGACGTCTCGCAAGTCAACGTCATGGGCAATGTCCAAATCTCGACGCAAGCGGTTCAAGGATTGTTGATGGCTGAGATCCCGCTCGTGTACTTTTCGTACGGTGGTTGGTTTTACGGATTGAGTCAGGGAATGGGGCTGAAGAACATCGTGTGGCGTCGGGAGCAATTTCGTTGCGCGGACCGGCCCGAGTTTTGTTTGCGATTTGCGAGGAAGCTAGTATCGGCCAAGATCCAGAACCAGCGGACGCTGTTGATGCGCAATCATGTGGAGCCGTCGGCGGGAGCGTTGCAGATGCTCAAGAGCATGAAATGGGAAGCCGAGCGAGCTGATTCGTTGCAATCGCTGTTGGGGATCGAGGGATTAGCGGCGCGGTACTATTTCGAACAATTTGGAGGGATGATCAAAGCCAATCGAGAGACGGATGAGGATAGTCTCTCGGCGTTGGAGTGCGAGACGCGGCCGGGGCAAGCGTGGTTGCGATTTGATTTCGAAGGGCGCAATCGTCGGCCTCCTCGGGACCCGGTGAACGCCATGTTGTCGTTGGGTTACAGTCTTTTAGCCAAAGATTTAGCGATCGCATGTACGAGTGTTGGTTTGGACCCTTATATGGGATACTACCACCAGCCACGTTTTGGGCGCGCATCGTTGGCATTGGATTTGATGGAGCCATTTCGTCCGTTGGTGGTGGACAGTACAGTGATCACAGCGATCAACAATCGGATGATTGCACCGGAGCATTTTGTGTCGGCGGGAGACGCGGTCGCGCTGACTCCGAACGGGCGTAAAAGTTTTTTCCGAGCGTATGAGCAAAGGATGGACCAATTGGTGACTCATCCGCTATTTGATTATCGGGTAAGTTATCGGCGGATGTTAGAGATACAGACGCGGCTATTGGCCAGGTGTTTGACGGGAGAGATCTGGGACTATCCGACATTTGTAACGCGTTGAGAATGGGATCGAGCGGTTAGGTGCTATCAAAAACCCGGTACCCGCTCGCAGCGTTGCAAAACGCAGGAAAGTAGATACAATTTTCGGTTCGAAAGGCAAAAGCTGGGAGAGCAAAGGATGAAAAAAGACGATCGCTCGCGAAAGTGTATTTTAAGCGTTGTGAAAAAAGGAGTTAGGCAAACGCTATTTCCATGATCGAAAGATCATGGCCTCATTGAAGCTCGCCATGGTCGCCAACGTTGTCGAGGCACCTCAATTGATTTCCATGATCGAAAGATCATGGCCTCATTGAAGCCACCGTTCAGCACACCCTCGACCCATTGCGAGTAGCTAATTTCCATGATCGAAAGATCATGGCCTCATTGAAGCCATTTGGTTATCCTTTCGAGTTAAATAAATGGCCGTCTCATTTCCATGATCGAAAGATCATGGCCTCATTGAAGCAGGTGGTCTATCGCCTCGGCCATACGCTTAGCACTCATTTCCATGATCGAAAGATCATGGCCTCATTGAAGCGTACATAGACGCGAAATGCTTACCGAACATCGCTACCATTTCCATGATCGAAAGATCATGGCCTCATTGAAGCCGTGAGCGCGAAGATTTGATGGACTGCTACGAGGCAATTTCCATGATCGAAAGATCATGGCCTCATTGAAGCTTCATGTCATCAACGCTTTGCCCTTGGCGAGCCCACAATTTCCATGATCGAAAGATCATGGCCTCATTGAAGCATGTTAGGACGGGTCATCAATTAGACCCTCCAACATAGATTTCCATGATCGAAAGATCATGGCCTCATTGAAGCTCGGTCGAAGTGCGAGGCTATGTTCGCGATCTGGATGGAATTTCCATGATCGAAAGATCATGGCCTCATTGAAGCGAACGCACAAATGCCACTCGTGCGTATCGCATGTGCAAATTTCCATGATCGAAAGATCATGGCCTCATTGAAGCGGTGAGACAGTTAGTTGCAACTAGGATTTTAGAAATAGTTCCATGATCGAAAGATCATGGCCTCATTGAAGCCTTGGTTGCCACATTATGCCC
>JBEBHM010001116.1:0-2182 GCA_040080875.1 Pirellula sp. | reverse complement strand
GGACTTGGCAAGCGATGCTGTGTCGCCGGATACCGAGTCCTGTATACCAAGAGCGCGCAGCTGATCGAAGTCTTGAATAAGGCGCGAGCGATTAAGTCGCTTCCGCAACAGGTGCGCAAGCTTCGAGCGTTCGACTGGCTGATCATTGACGAGTTCGGCTTTGAGAAGCTAGAGCGTAGGGAGATATCGGATGCCTTGAGTCTTCTTTACAAGGTAATCGATGCTCGCGTGGGACGCTCGACAGCGGTGGTAACGAACGTGGACTTTAAGGACTGGACAGAGTACTTGGGAGACCCGCAAATCGTGATGGCCATGTTAGACCGACTGGTATACCGATCGCAAATCGTAAAGTTCGACGGGAAGTCCTACCGAGCAGCGAGCAGGCCACAAGGCGCAAAATAGGTGAGGCAATGACCTGGCTTGACTATGGCGAGATCCGCGAGCGGGTGCGGCTCGTGGACTTGTTAGAAGAACTAGGATGGCAAGCGACCAAGGCCCGCGGAGCTCAGCTTCGCGGGCCTTGTCTGTTACCAGGCTGTCGCAGCACGACAACTCTCGAAAATCCGCGTTCATCTCAGTGGACATTGTCAGTGCAACGTGATCGCAACATCTACCGCTGCTTTCGTTGTGGTTCCGAGGGCAGTGTCCTGGACTTCTGGTCAGCCTATCGCCAGCTGACAATCTACGCAGCAGCAATAGAGCTCTTGTCCAAAATAGCCCGCAACCAGCGGTCACAAACAAGCAACCCTAACGACGGCATCACTGCTCCACGAAAACAGCAACAGCACTCCGAGCCGCCCTGCCAAAGTGGCTCAATGCTCAACCGCGATTGATATCTCGATACCGCGCATTCCACTGCATCCACGAAGCACCAGGGAATTGTTTCCCTAGAAGAAATGCTTCACTTGCATCCCATGGTTCAGCAATCAACCGAATATCTCGCAAGGCAGAGTCGTCTGTAATCTCGGCAAATATTGGCGGATCATTGAGGTTGAGAGACCCATCGGAGTTTCTCGCAAAGACGGACGCTAAATCAAAACGGAATCCGTCGACGTGCATCTCTGTCACCCAATAGCGGAGACTATCGATAATCATTCTTCGAACAATCGGGTTTGACGTATTCAGAGTGTTTCCACAGCCGGTTAGATTTGCATATTTTTCGGCTGGCTTTTTCGAAGCTAGATAGTAGCTCGCGTTATCAATTCCCTTGTAACTATAAGTCGGTCCTGTTTCGTTTCCCTCACATGTGTGATTGAACACTACGTCCAGTATTACTTCGATCTTGGCGGCATGGAGTGCCTGAACCATTCGACGAAACTCGCTTCGTTGTGCGCAGTGATCTGGAGACATAGAATAGCCGTGATGTGGCGAGAAGAAATTCAAAGGCATGTAGCCCCAGTAATTGCCTTCAATCGGGTCGAACTGGAACACTGGCATAAGCTCAACAGCCGTCACTCCTAATTCAGACAGGTAAGGTACCTTGTCGATAACGCCCTGGAACGTTCCGCGATGTTTGGGAGAAACTTCCGAATTTGTGTTCTGAGTGAATCCTCGCACATGCATCTCGTAAATAATAAGATCCGCTTCGTGATGAATATGGTCAGCCGAATCCCACTCAAAACGGCATTGACACTCATCTAATAGCGCAAGCGGTGCCGGAAACACTTTCAAACCAGACGTGGGCGATACAGACAGATCGTTTTCAGAAGGAAAATAGACTGTTCGAGCATAGGGATCAAGGAGTATCCTTTTCGAATCGAACACATGAAAGCCATCAAGAACATCGATATTTGGTCCGTCGATGCGATAGCCGTAAAACCTTGCATCCATTACCGATGCAACAGTCAAACGACAATGCCAGATTGGTCCGGTTTTGTTGCGTAGTGGGTCGAATTGGAACACTTCGATGGGTTCATCGCGGGCGTTGTCACGGAATAGCAGCAACTCCACGCGACTAGCATGTCGAGAAAAGATCGAAAAATTGTAGGCTTGCTCTGACGGCAACCACGAGACGCCAAGAGGAAGTGGCCGCCCGTCAGCCTTGGCCCAGGAACGACTCGACTCCTCCTTACTTGATTTTCGTAAGGGAATCTTACAATGGCGGCAAGAGTACTCTCGCGATAATCCGCTAGCTGATCCTTTCAAGTTGAACGGCATTCTCATATAACCTATCCACGACGAG
>JBEBHM010001115.1:0-2187 GCA_040080875.1 Pirellula sp. | reverse complement strand
CAGGAACGACTTGTGCTGTTCAAAGGCAGCCAGCCAAGTTTTGGGTGTGGGTGCTTCTTGACGGGTTGCTTGCCGACGTCGGTTCGAAAAATTCTCAAGCTGTCGCCTCCAGCCAGACCGAACCCATCCCTTCAATCAGTCCGTTTGATCGATCCTCGCAATTCAGTAGGGGGCAGGCTGACGCGAAGTTCCGGCAGCGTGTGAATATTGTTTGCGCCTAGGAGCGTCCCAAGCGACAACGCCATTATAACGGAACGGGCGGAAATCAAATGGGCTTCAGCTTCATCAGATCCAGCTTTTCAGTTACTAACAGATGCCAAATCACGATCACCTAGTCTTGCTACTGGCGTTGCAAGCGGGCTAAACCAAATAGACAGAGTAGAAAAAGCTGGATTCGAGGCCACGAGCGGATTGTGGTAAAATTCATTCATTGATCTTATGTCCGCTGATTTTCCAAGGTTATTTCATGCCGGTCGCTTTGATTCCCAACATAATCGATGGCAAATCGGTTCACGTCACCAATACGTTGCGAACGCCGGTTTTCAATCCTTCGCAGGGGACCGTTATTGCGGAAACTCCTTTGAGCTCTCTTGGCGATTTAGACGTTGCCGTTCAAGCAGCGCAGCGTTCGTTTCATGATTGGTCGCAAGTGCCGGTCACAAGCCGAGCGAAAATTCTTTTTCGGTATTTAGAGCTTCTCCAAAAGCACTCCGAAGAACTGAGTCAACTGATTACTGTCGAAAATGGTAAGACGCTGGAAGAGGCACGTGGCGATGTGCAGCGAGGATTGGAGGTAGTCGAGTTTGCCTGCGGGATGCCTCATCTGCTCAAAGGAGAGTATCTGCCGCAAGTTGCTCGACAGATCGATGCGCATACATCTCGCGAGCCGTTAGGGGTTGTCGCTGGAATTACTCCTTTCAATTTTCCAGTGATGGTTCCTCTATGGATGTTTCCTATCGCGATTGCAGCCGGAAACACTTTTGTCCTGAAGCCAAGTGAGAAGGTACCACACTGCGCCAACCGATTGGCAGAACTGTTTACCGAAGCGGGTTTGCCGCCGGGCGTATTGAACGTCGTTCATGGTGGTAAAGAGATTGTGGAGGGCATATGCAAGCATCCGAGCATTCGGGCCATTAGCTTTGTTGGATCGACGGGGGTCGCACGGCACGTTTATCAGCTTGGAACATCGTGCGGCAAGCGGGTTCAAGCAGCCGGAGGTGCGAAGAACGTCATGATCGTTATGCCTGATGCTGATATCGATTCGACGAGTCGAGCCATCATGGGCTCGGCATTCGGATGTGCAGGCCAGCGCTGTATGGCGGGTAGCATCATGATGGAAATCGGCGGCCCGATCGTTCAGAAGCGGTTGGTCGAGGAAATGGATGGACTCAGGTTGGATGATACAAGCAAGAATCCGAATGCGGGGATGGGGCCGGTCATAGACCAGTCCTCACAAAAGCGATTGCTAAAGACGTTGAACGAACTGGAACCCGATGTTCACATTGTTCGCGATGGTCGATATCAGATCCCGAAAGATGGTTTCTTTGTCGGGCCGACACTGATTGAAAACGTTAAGCCCACAAGTCGACTTTTCAAGGAGGAACTGTTCGGTCCGGCGTTGTCCAGTATGTATCCCCAATCGCTCGAAGAAGCGCTCGAATGGCAAAGCCGCCTTCCCTATGGAAACGGCGGGACCATTTTTACACAAAGCGGTTCCGCAGCTCGGGAATTCGTTCGGCAAGCGAAATGCGGAATGGTCGGAATCAACGTCGGAGTTCCAGCCCCGATGTCGATCTTTTCGTTCACAGGCTGGGATGAATCCTTTTTCGGGGACTTGCACGTTCAAGGCATCGAGGGTGTTCTGTTCTACACACGCCAGAAAGTCGTTCTTGCCCGATGGGACAATGATTACCTGAGGAACAAAGGATGGTAGTGAGTCTGTTCAACTCCCCAGTCGTGTTGGTCGTCGGTGGTGGCGCACGCCAGCGACTCGCCGAACAAATCCTGAAGCGTAAGAAACGGCGAGTACTCCTTGTAACCGACAGGAATATCGTCGCCAGCGGGAAGATACAAGAGTTCGAGGTCCAATTGCGAGAAGCGGGCATTGAGGTTGCGACGTTTTCCAATGTTCAACCCGATCCAACCGTCACCAACGTGGAGCTCGGGCTCGCAGCGTTTCGCGAATCG
>JBEBHM010001114.1:0-2187 GCA_040080875.1 Pirellula sp. | reverse complement strand
ATGCAGATCTCGATAGAGAGGTTTGGATAGCGTTTGCTCCAGGCTTCGATCCATTCTCGAATAGAGTCAGGCGAGTGTTTGAACGAGCCGTTGTGCAGCTTGCCGTCGGGAGTTCGGATAGCGAAGGTATGTTCTTTGTCTGCCCAATCGATTCCGACGAGAACCGAAGGACTGACAGGCGCAGGAGACTCGAACGATTCGAGTATTACGGAAGATTTTTTCATGTTGCAGAATCCTGTGTGAGTAATCTGGAAAAATGCGTCGAGAGGCTGCAGAGGTCGAAGTGCTTATTGAGGTCGTTTAGTAGGAGACGTCATCTGAGAATTCGTTTGTCTGTAGCCAGCCAATGGGTGCGAATGTCTTCGGTTAGACTTCAGTCGTGCCGCAAGGCACCCTGAGTCAGCGGGGGATAAGTCGTCACCCATTGGCTCGATGCATTTGGCCAAAGACGTTCTCTGACCTAAAATTGAGGATATTTCGGAGAAGGCAAAAACGCCGCACAGATACTGAATTTTGGCCTTCGCTCTGAGCTGGAGGATGGCTCCCGCTCAGGCCATCAGATATGATGTGCGGATAACAATAAGCGGTGGATCGGCCGCTTCCTGATGGAAACTTTATTGGCCACCGCTCGGTCATCGGTGCCGTTCGTCTAAACGAGTTGCGATGAAGTCCAAGCAGCGCCAGCAAGAACGAGAGCAGCGCAAGCGAGCTACACCGATCATTCGCGCTTTGGCTGACTTTCATGGTGACAAGCCGCCTCGAACTCGATGTCCCTACTGTGATTCAATCATCACGATCGATCGACTTGGCGATTCTGCATGGTCATCACATTGTGACTGTGGAAAATGCAACGACACACTGCGTGGACTTTAGGCTCGTGAATGATTGCTCGATTCGAAAGAAGAGGCGAAACGTTCATCGAGCTGTTAATGACAATTGCCGCAACGAACGGTGTAAAATACCTGCTGACGTGGAACTTCAAACATATCGCGAATGCAACGCTTCGAAAGCGAATCGAAGGCGTATGTCGAGATTCGGGGTTTGAGCCTCCAACGATTTGTACACCAGACGAATTGGAATAGACGACGCATGACACCCAACCCAATTACAGAAGAGATTCGAGCTATCCGACATGGGCTTGCTGCAGAGCTCGGAAATGACGTTTTTCGGATTGGCAATGACCTGCGACGCCGGCAAGCAGAGTCTGGCAGGCGAATCGTAAAGCTGCCCGCCCGGTCCCCAGAACCGAACACGACGAACCAACCGTTGCAGCCAAGCGGCGGATCAGGCGTTTCGACTATCGACACATCTACTCTCGCCGCTGGCTGAACGGCGTCGTTATCCCGCGGGAGTGTGGTTATAGAACTTCCAGCCGTATTTAAAGCGAGATCGTACTTCAGGCTTGTCGGCGTGGTCTGTACAGTCTTCTTTTCGACGATCGGGCTATGGTCGGTGTGGGTATCTCTCGAGAATGCGGACGGTTCGTTCAAGAACCCGTTTCTCGCTGCGACCATCTTCGGGGTGTTTTGGTCGTGCTTCCTCCTCTTGGGCATTTACTTGTTGCGGTTTCTCGGAATTACCGACTCGTTGTCGATTCCGCGACTATCGACCAAACCGGAGCATTTCTAACGCACAGGATCGCAATCCCCGAGATCCTCGTGGCAAAGTGGAGAAACCGGCCAACTGGCTTTAGCATAAAACTTGAGTCGAGGGGGTCGTCAATGGTAATCGAATTCGGAACGATAGAACGGTTGTCGCGTGATTGGTTAATCGACTTCCTACGATCAACAATACCGAAAATCAATCAAATGAATTGGGACAACTTCTTACTCAATCCCGAGTGTAAGACAATACGCAGGGTACTGCCTCCGCTGCAGCGGGCAATGATCTTCTATGGGTTTGCCGTTTCATTCGTTGCGGCTTGGCTTTGGGGATTGGGCGCGGTAAACTTGGTCGCAGCGATTCTAAATTCTGGATTCGCAACCTTTCTCCTGTTCCGAAGGCGGCGGGATAACAATGCGATGCACCCAAGTCGCGGATCGGCGTCTTCCTAATGGTAAGTTTTTGGCTGCGACATCGGTGATCGCCGCCGTTGGACTAAACCGCTTCGCCAAAGGCATTCAGTCGCGGTTTGCGCTCGTCGTGTTCGATTGTAGCGCGTGCTTCCTTGCTCTGTCCAAGTCGCAC
>JBEBHM010001113.1:0-2189 GCA_040080875.1 Pirellula sp. | reverse complement strand
CGCTAATAGTCCAGCCAACCAGGAAGCGACACTCATCGGAGCGGACTTGAGTTCGTTGCACAATCGAATACCCAGAACACCCACAATGGACGCAAACGAGGCGAGCACCAATGGCCACCCTCCGTATCCAATTTCCTTGCGAGCCCATCCATCGATACTTAATCCCAACAGATACAGCCCGGAACTCGACGAGTCGAAGCTTGAAAACAAAGCAATCACTGCCATGAGCACCCAAACACGATAGCGCGCTCGGTAGTCATCCAGTTTGTGCCGGCGCAACTGGAAAATCATCCATGCAGCGAGAGCCGTCAACATCCAAAGCTGACTTGTTAGCCAATGAGAGATTCCATGCGCGGATCGCAAATCGAAAAGCTGCGCGATCGGCAATTTGCTAAACGAAGCGAGTGTCGAGGTAGCCCCTGTGGGTTTCGTGGGTCCGTAAACGAACAACAAATAATGTGTTAGCAGCAACCCCACCCAGGCCGTCCACATCCCGGACAGAACGAGGGTGAGTGTACCACGGCGAACAGGAATCAATTGGACCATTCGTTGTTGGCAAGTCTTGCGAACGGCCTGGCTATATCCAGGATCGCGATAGGCCAAGGTAGGGCCATCGTCGTCGAAAGCGTCCCCCGCTTCGCGTGTTCTCGTACGTTTCTTGGCACGAACCGTGTCCGTTGCAAGTTCCGCTTCAGATGCGACGGCGTCGAGTAAGACGCGTCGACGTCGATCGATACGATTCGTTCTCGAGAGAGGCATTCAGTATTTGCTCGAAGGAAAAGGCAAACGGAAAGAACGACGAAAATCCATCCGCTCTGATCTCATATTTCCCAGCCCAAGTCAACTCCAGTTGATTGCTTGCAATAGTGCTTTCCTATTTCAATTCTTTGCCTTGCTGACAGACCAGCGGCCCCAAAGTGAAGGCGGCGACGATGGCTGCGATCGATTCCTCTGAAGAGCAGAATTCGCCGCTTTCCGAGGGGAACGAAAGTGCCTATTCATGATAAACGGTACCGGACACCTTTTTCTTAGGCGTCGACACTTTTGGTTGAGGTCTATAGAATGCTGCGGCTTTGACGGTCTGATGAGCGTACTCGCGCTTTCGTCAACGAGATTTCTGACAAGTACTTCATCATGTTTTTTTGGCGCAAGAAAAAATCTGAAACCGCCGAAGCTTCTCCGGCGTTGGCTTCTCCGGCGTTGGCTTCTCCGGCGTCGGCTCCCAGCTCGTCTGTTGGTCCGGAGTCCAATTCCGACCCTGAGTTGCCTCGAACCGACGCGAGTACGACGAACACCCAGTCCGTTAGTTGGTATCGACGTGCTTTGGCAAAAACCAACGAATGGTTGCGGACGGACATCCGCGATCTGTGGAAGAACGAGGGGCAACTCGTTGATGAAACGTTCTTGAGCGAGCTGTACGCGACGCTTGTGCGAACCGATATGGGAGGCCCGACCGCAACGAAAATTAGAGACTCGATTGCGAGCACTTATCGAGCTCGACGAATCGAATTGGAAGATGTACTGAGCGTTATTCGAAATCAAGTCAAGGAATCGCTTCAGAGCAAAGCCGCCACACTCAACCGCTCGACAAGTGGTCCGACGGTCATTTTGGTGGTCGGAGTCAATGGATCTGGCAAAACGACCTCGATCGCCAAGTTGGCACATCGATTGACGCGGCAGGGAAATCGTGTGCTGCTCGGTGCGGGGGATACATTTCGCGCGGCGGCCGTCGAACAACTTAAGGTGTGGTCTCAACGTATCGGTTGCGATATCGTTCTCGGAGAGCATGGATCAGACCCCGGAAGCGTTGTGTATCGAACCGTTCAAAGAGCGGTGGCCGAGTCCTATGATGTCTGCATTCTCGATACGGCCGGGCGGCTGCAAACCCAGAGCAATCTCATGCAGCAGCTTGAGAAGATCAAGCGGGTGATTGAGAAACAGATCAGTGGTGCTCCCCATGAAGTGTTGCTCGTGCTGGATGCGACTGCAGGGCAAAATGCAATCAGCCAAGCCAAGGGATTTTCGGACGCCGCCGGATGCACTGGAATCGTGCTTGCAAAAATGGACGGATCGGCCAAAGGGGGAGTTATCGTACCCATCGCAGAGCAGTTTGGTTTGCCGGTTAAATTTATTGGCATCGGCGAAAAACTCGACGATTTATCCGAATTCGATCCGAACGATTTCGCTGC
>JBEBHM010000374.1:0-8405 GCA_040080875.1 Pirellula sp. | reverse complement strand
TCTTGGAGACGGGCTGGGTTGGGCGTTTGTTTTCGGTGGTAGGCGGTGGCTGTTTGCCGACTTTCGGTGGTGCTGGTGGCGTCGCGGCTGGTTGGGCCGAGGGTTGCGAGGCTGGCGCGTCGAGGAGATCGTCCAATGCGTTTTCCATTTCCTTGCTGAAGTGCGAAGTGCGTTTGGCTACTTTGCCGTCGGCATCGATGAGAATTGTTACCGGGACGCTCAATACTCCCAGTCGTACTGCGAGCGAACTGTCAAAACCACCTTGTTCATGCAAGTGCGGCCATGGGTAGGCTTTGTTGCTGCTGAGGAAATCGGTGGCTGTTTTTGCATCGGTGTCGAGATTGACGCCGACGATTTGTAGATTTTGGCGTGCATATTTAGCTTGCAGTTTGCGCAGTTCGGTCATGTCCTGTTTGCAGGGCTCGCACCAAGAGGCCCAATAGTGTACCAAGATCGGACCGCGTCCCATGGTTTTGCTGTCGATGCTCTTTCCATCCAGTGTCTTGCCGACGAGGCCGATTTGTCGCCCCTCGAGATGCAACCGATTCCAAGCTCCGGTCGCCTTCTCACCTTGCAGAGTCTTTGGAAACTTGGTCGAGACTTTCTTGTACCAGGTTTCTGCATCGCGTTCGTTCCCGCCCAACTCATGATTCAAGCCAATTTGGATCATTGCATCGGCGGCATCCACGTTATCTGGATAGTTGGTGGCGAACTCCTCAAGCTTTTCCATGTACCATGATTGCAGTTTGGCGAAATCGGCCTTTTCGACGTTGCTCTTGACCGTAAACTCCGTGCTGATCAAGCGATACTCCACGTATGGGACGAAGTCTTTGCCCTTGGGGAAGTTTGCAAGTTGAGCCACTAGAAGTTTCATCTTCGAGACACCGTCAGGATACTCCCCCGTTTGTGCGGCCGAGCTGGTCGAGTCGGTGAACTGCTTGACCCAAAGCTCGAGTTCCTCGGTATTTTTATTGGCAACGACGAGTCGCATCAACACGTCCGACTTGTCGTCTTGCAGTTGATTTCGATTGCCTTTTCCGTCTTTGAGTTTGTTTTCGATTTTTTCCAGTTCGGTCAAGAGCGATTGGACTTCTTGGGAGAGTCCAGCGTCGGAAGATGTTCCAGCACCCATTCGGTTGCTAGCAGCTGCAGGAAAGAAAAGTCCACTATCCGAGAGGACCGCTCCCGCCGTAACCGTGCGAGGCAGATCGGCAAGTCTCCACGCTTCGCCGATTTGAACCAACGTGCCGACCATCAGTTGCTGACTCTCGGAGTCATTCTCGATAATAGCAATGGTATTCTCGTAAGCAACAATATCGTGAGCGGATCCCTCCGTGCCAGCCGGGACGACTCCCGGTTTGTCCGCTGCAAAATGAGCCCACTTGGTGTTGGCCGTAATCATTTTTTGGGTTCGCACAAATTCACCGAATCCCTTGCGAGCATTGCCTAATCGCGTGCTCAATTGATCTCCTTTTTCTTCGGCGAGTCCCAACGCCTTGAGCTCGTCGTCCGAGAGAAGCAGCTTCTTGAAGCGTTCGTCGTCCCGGGTTTTAATTGACTCAACGACTTCCATGGTGACTTCCTCAGCGGAAATAACCTTCCATGAATCGATTTTCCCATCTTCGTTTTTGTCGATCGCCCAACGAGTTCCACCCGTTCCAAGCCATCGATACTGATCCGCTGCCCCGTTGAAGTCGCTATCGACGTCTCGATACACCTCGATACCATCTTTGTAGTAGCACCATTGATCGACTTGCCTGTCCCCGTTGCTGTCAGCAAAGCGGCGAAGAGGCTGTCCGTTGGTCCCGTAGATGACGAGCCCTTCAAATCCGTTCCGCGTCTCGTACTTGCCGGTACAGCTCGCTACGTCTTTTTCTGCGACCTTTTCATACACCACATTGGTCTGGCGAGGCGAGTAGCTCAGAGCTTTGACCACCTGTGCATCGGAATCGGCTGCAAAGCTAGTCATCGAACAAAACGAGCTAACAAGAGTCGTGGCAGCAACTGTCCGAACGCTCAAACGGATCATCTTTGCCAATCGTGCCTTGCTTATAATCAACATTCAAATTGCTCCTGGTCCCTCGGCGACTTGTTCAACAACGCTTAGATTTTATGTATCGTCAGAACAATCGATACACTTTGCGCAAGTCTAGCAAAACCAAGCCGCAATTTTCTAGATTGTTCAGCAGCCTAATGCGTCTTCAATCCTTTTTATGGGAGTTGAAGGTAGTGGATCTTGTTAAAGATCCTGCATTCTGCGAGGTTTGACAACCTCCACTACCCTAATTGCTAGCCTTGAAGACTCGCTAGATCCCTAGGTTTAACCAAACCCCGCAAACTCCACTGTGACTTGTCCGACCAATCGTCCGGCCAACCTGGAACACATGACTCCAATGCCACAATTGCCGCAGTCGGCATGTCGATCTCCCTATCGCCAAGGCTGCTAGCTAACTGCTCCATACCTGGATTGTGACCCAAGACTAATCGACACGAACCGTCGTTCGACGTGCTAGCAATCTCAAGAATTCTGTCCGCCGTGGCCAAATACAAATCGTCCAAGAATTCGACTTGTGGCATGAGGAGTTGGTCTGTACCCATACGGAGCCAGCATTCGTTCATCAAGTTCAGCGTTTGTCTGGTGCGAATGGCCGAACTGCACAGCACTCGATCCGGCAGGAGTTGGTTGGTCGCAAGCCACTCTGCCATCATGGGGGCCGCTTGCCGACCTCGATCGTTGAGTGGCCGATCCTTGTCGGCGAGCCGTGAGTCGGCCCAATCGCTCTTAGCGTGCCGCATCAGAAGCAACTTGTTCTTGGTTGGCAGTTTGTTATTGGTTGAATGGGTCATAGAGTTCTGCTGATTCTCATTCTGTATCGGCGCGGTCCTCGGTGGATCGAGGACCAAGATTTCCATAGCGGTGGTAGTCAAAGGAGACGCTTTGTTCGAGAACATACCGGGGCAATTCGATTCTTCCCTTGCACGAGACCGATTGATCCGCCACAAAGACCTGGTGGCGATTGGCAGCCCGACGAACGTTCATTGGGACGCGTCGTGAGTCGGCATACCTCAAACGCGCCACGAATCCATTCTCGATGGCTCGGATCAATTCGTCGTCGCTTTCCTCGAGGAATTCGATTCGCCCGGCCCACTCCGCGGTCAATTGCTCGAGAGCGGCAACCGTCGCTTCGTGAACTCCATCGGGGTAGCTCAGCGTTGCGCGGCATTGAGTCGCGACGGCGGCCAAGCATCGGGTTGCAATCTCCAATGGACTATCCTCGGCGTGCACACGAATACGAAGCGGAGATGCCGGCAAATACTGACATTGGTTGTCTTGACCTATCAACATAAAATGATCATGTACTCTGAGGATTTCGTCTTTCGCATATTGGTCGAAAGAAAGCATTGCCTCTCTCAACAAGTTCACTTGCTCGGGCGTGACTCCATTCAAGTCCAACAGCATACGACTATAGCGTTCAAGACGGCTCCAAAAACTTCGCAGGGTATCCGACTCGGGTGGTTTGCTGGTCGAGACAGGCTCGGATTGTTGGGAGATTGCCGTGTTCATCAAGGTGGCCACATAGTTTGGGCCGCCTGCTTTTGCGCCGGGGCCGAACGCGCTCTTTCCCATGCCGCCAAAAGGCTGTCGCAAGACGATGGCTCCCGTTGTTGGCCTGTTGATATAAAGATTTCCAGCGCGAATTGCATTCCGCCAGATGGTTTGCTCTCGGTCGTCCAGCGACTCCAATCCGCTCGTCAGTCCATATCCAGTTGCGTTCACGATTCGGATTGCTTCCGAGAGCTTGCGAAATTTCATGACGCCGAGCACTGGCCCGAACAATTCGGTTTGGTGAGTGAAGCTCCCTTCCTGTGTGTTCCATTTGACGCCCGGCGAATAGAGGCAAGGGTTCTCTCCTACTTGGTTAGGCATGACGGCCCAGAACTCGCCGTGTTCAAGTTCCTTGAGTCCACGCAGCAGATCGCCCGCCGGTGGTCGAATAAGCGGTCCCATTTTGGTCGAGAGATCCCAAGCGGATCCGACTCGAATGCTCGTCACGGCATCGATGAATTGTTCTCGAAACTCGCGACTCTCGAAGATCTCTTCTTCCAAAAGCAACAACGAAGTGGCGCTGCATTTTTGGCCAGCATGAGAGAATGCGCTGTGCAACACGTTCTTGATCGCAAGATCGCGGTCGCTGAGTCCGCTAACGATGGTCGCGTTCTTTCCACCGGTCTCGGCAAGTAGATTGAGCGCGGGCGATGCATCCAGAATTCGAAGAGCTGTTTCGGTTCCGCCGGTCAGGATCGCTCGAGAGATTTCGGGGCGGGACAACAAGTGTTCGCCCGCCATGCTTCCGCTACACGGCAGGAATTGCAGGGCGGAACGGGGGACGCCGGCTCGCCAAAAGCATTGGCACAGCACATACGCGGGTAACACCGTGTCCGACGCAGGCTTGAGGATCACCGTGTTGCCCGCGGCCAGAGCGGCCGCAATGCCGCCGCATGGAATTGCGATAGGAAAATTCCAAGGGCTTATGACCGCCACCACGCCAGCGGGTGTTACGCCGAGCGATTCATCCTTTTGCATTTCTAGTGCACAACGCGAGTAGAACTCCACGAAGTCGATCGCTTCGCTTACTTCGGGATCGCTTTCGAGAATGGTCTTGCCACCGTCTGCGAGCGCTGCACCGATCAGATCAGCGCGGGCGCATCGCAATTCTTGAGCGGCCATAACCAAAATGCGAAAGCGTTCGGCGGGTTCCAATTTCCTCCAACCCGAGGGATCGGAGTGAGCGCAATCGACCGCCCGCCGTATTTGATTGGCGTCAGCTTGCCGATATTTCGCAACGACCACTCCGATGCGAGATGGGTCCATAGAATCAAAATGTTTTCCGTTGCCTTCTTCTTCGCGATCCTCGATGCAGAGTGGAATCACATTGGCTCGCGAGTCGCACCGTGGTTGCCATTTCTCCACGATACCCTGCGCCCAATGTGAGTTTTGCACGAGAGAAAAGTCGGTGTCAGGCTCATTGCGAAAAGCCCGCCAGCTCTTTGGCATGGAGACAGGTTGCGGCTTTTGATTTCGATCCTGTTGACGCCTGGGTTGAACAGAAACGGATTCGACTCGATTGACCGATTCGATAAAACCATTTTCCAGACGTTGCCACGTAGCCCCACCGGCGGAAATCTTAAATGCGTGTCGCAGGAAATTGTCGGGCCCGGTGTTCTCGTCCAGGCGGCGGATCAAATAACCTATCGCATTGATAAACTCCTCGCGCTGGCAGGCGGGAGCATATAGCAACACATTGCGTGAGAGTTCGAACAGAGCCCTGCGTTGGTGATTGGCCATCCCCTCAAGCATCTCAAACTGCACTTGATGCATCGCATCCTGCGAGCAAGCCAGCATCATCGCATACGAAAGGTCGAACAGGTTGTGCGAAGCGATCCCGAGTCGTGCGGCCTGGATATGCTCCGGGCGCAGGCCATAGCGAAGCATTCTCTTGTAGTTGGCATCCGTGTCGATTTTGGATCGGTAGGGTGCTTGTGGCCAACCTCGAATGGATGCTTCCATACGCTCCATTTCCATGTTAGCTCCCTTGACGACCCGGATGGTAATCGGTGCACCGCCGCGTTCGTACCGCTCGATCGCCCACTTGGTGATCGTCTCCTGGACCAGCGACGAGTCCGGTACATAGGCTTGCAATGCAATTCCACCACGGACATTTTCCATTTCCGTTCTGGACAAGGTCTGCATAAAGATGTCTGCGGTCAAGTACAAGTCTCGGTACTCCTCCATGTCGAGATACACAAATTTGGGAACGCGAGTCCCATCCGCTTTGACAAAGACTTCTTTGGCGGCCGCTCGGTACAAATGTTCTAATCGATCCGCAACCGACCTGATCGAATGCTTTCTTGCGAGCGGAGAAATCTGAGAATAGAGCGTCGATATCTTGATCGATACGCACTCAATCTCGGGTAACTGCAAAGCCGCCAAGTACCGATCGAGCCGACGCCGCGATTCTTGTTCGCCGAGGATTGCTTCTCCCAAAAAATTGACATTCATTCGCAGGCCAGCCAAGGACCGTTCGCGTAAATGATCCGCCAGCTTGTCGTGCTCTGCCGGCAAGATTACGTTGGATGTCTCTTTCCTCATCTTCTCCTTGACCAAGGGGACAGCAACGCCAGGCAAGTACTCTCCAAACGATTGGAAACCACGCAGCAAGGCTTGATCTAGGACGCTAAAGAATCGAGGCACACCTTGCACATCCAGGATGTGAACCATCTGATCGACCACGCGGCCCGGTGAGCTGCTCCGGAAACTCTGATCGGTGATCTGCGTTAGCGTTGATTTGTCCTCGGGGTGTTGAAGCATACGGTCGAGTTCCGCTTGCTGCCGCCGTTCCTGTGGAGTCTGAAGATGGCTTGCGCGATCCTGAAGCATCGTAGCAAGCTTAAGTGAAGCCTGAACGATACGCTTGTCGTCCACGGCGACGCGCCCGGGCGCAAGGCCTTGTTCTGTAAGAAGGGAACGGACGCGTTCAATTCGTATCGGTTCGGAAACGTTGGCGCTGGACATGCTGCAACCGTTGGCTTGGGAGTCCGCTGTTAGAACACGTTATTCGAGCACGCACTCGAACGGGATTGGGTCAGCGGCATTTTTTGCTGGAAAGGATTCGGTTATCTTACCGTTTTCGAGAATGAATGTGCCGCCCAGTTGAAATCCGTCTCCGGCCAACATTCCAAAGCCATGTCCGTCAAGTATGGCGGCCTTGAATCCTCGCCACCATACTCTCGGTCCCAGTAGTTGCGAAACGTTGCCCCGCTGGAGGTGAAAGGCTCGATACAATTCGCTCTTCGGATTGGAAACGTGCATGACACTTTCGAGCCCAAAACGACCAAGCATCGCATCACCTTCGGAACGCGAGCCCATGTGGACGACTACGGGAACAATCCCACGCTTCTCGAGTGCCGGCAACTGTTGCTTTAACTCTGACAAGGCCTCGCGGCAAAACGTGCAGCCCGCATGCCGCAAGAATACGACCATCAGTTTCGAGGCGTAGCAAGCATCCCAAAGGCTTCGGCCATCGGATGTAATCGCTTGTCGGCATGCTTCCTCGAACGACAATTCATCAGCCCGATCGGCTTGGTCCTTGTGCAACGCACTTGACTCTGTGTTCATCACAAGGGGATTCGCATTGGGATGGGAGTGATGTCTAAACGCGGCATAGAGGATCGCGCCAAAGGGAACCCACCATATCACATCGTTCCCAAGAATGATGGCTCCCCAAGTCCATGGCACGGCTCCGGTCATAGCGTTGAGGACGAAACCGATCGGTCCAAACAACTTCCCGAGAAAGCCGACCAGGACAATCGGCCAATGCTGAATATAATTGGAAGCGGCAATCCAATAGCCAATGCCATACACTCCAACAATCATTCCGATGCACTGCCAAAGCCAAGGATGATTCGGTCGTTCTATACCATTCCAATCAAACAACTGATTTGGGAGCAGCACAACCCAAACACCCCATAACACGTTGTAGACTGCAGCGAGCCGGAGTGCGGCGCACAACCAGTTGGTCTTTGCCGAGTCAGCCCTATCTTTATTTTTCGTCATTGGTAAATCCATGCAACGCCCGTTTCTAAATAGGAGCTGCAATCATTGTATTGGTCAATGCAACGTTACGAGGCAATCGATCAACTCGTGCATCAGGGACGCCACGATATACTATTGCAACTGAGACATTTTCCGAACGCTTGCACGAGAAACCGTATGATTTGGCACCAACGAACGATCCGACTGCCAAGATTTCGACGTGGTTGCCACCTAGTTACCGAACTGGTACTTCGCGAACTTGAATTTCTCCACGACATCAATGTCGGGTTGCTGCATATTTTCATTCAGCACACTTCCGCCAGCTTGAGCATCAACGAAAACGCCGATCCGGATGTGCGCGTGGACATGGAATTGGCACTCAACCATTTGGTGCCGGAAACGTTGGACTACGTGCATACCATCGAAGGGCCGGACGACATGCCTGCTCACGTCAAGGCATCCCTGATGGGGGCCAGCCTGAGTATTCCGATCGCAGATGGACGGCTCGCGTTGGGAACTTGGCAAGGAATCTATTTGTGTGAGCATCGCAATCACGCGGAGGGTCGTACCTTGGTTGTCACAGCGATGGGTAGCAACACCGCTGGGTAGCAAAACCGCTGGGTAGCAACACCGCTGGGGACAAAATTCACCGCAAGTATTTTCCTAGGGCGTCTTCACACCTTATTTCTTGGGTAGTGGATCTTGTTAAAGATCCTGCAGCAACGGGATCTTTAACAGACGCGCCCGACAAAAGTATTTCGACCTAGGCTTTCATTTTTGGTGGATCGCGCTATTCTTGGCTTCTTGACTG
>JBEBHM010001112.1:0-2195 GCA_040080875.1 Pirellula sp. | reverse complement strand
TCGTATAGACTGCGACGCCGGGTCCAAAAGGTCCACGTAGTGAAAATCGCTGCCGCGTCTTACCCGATTCGGCAACAAAGACCCCCTTTTTCGTTCCGATACTAAGCACAACTCTATCTGCCATGGTCAACCTCCCGATACCGCTTGAAAGACCGATACAACATCACCACGTTGTACGGCTGTTTGCATGCCATCTCCGTGGGGAACCAAATCGTTATTAATATACAGATGAAGATGCTGCCGGACTGCGCCCCGTTCATTGCAAATGCACTGGTAAAGTGGCGGGCACTGACGGCTTAATTCATCGAGCAATTCTCCAATGGTCGAACCGGCAAGGCATAGTTCGTCTCGTCCATGACTGTACTGTCGCAGGACGCTGGGGATTTGAAACTGTACGGTCATTCGTAAAGTCCACGAATCGATGAGCGAGTCTCGTCACTATCACATTGGCCTCCTTGGCGACGCGGGCGCATGTCGCTACGGAGTGAGCCAAGTCAGTTGGCTGCCCCATGATAACCAACCGATCAATCAAGGAGTAAAACGGGAACCTATTTTGTATAGCATTTTGCTCGCAATTTATCGGATCTTTGGATTCTGGAGTTAACTTTTGATCCATCCAATCGTAGTGGATCTTGTCAAAGATCCCTCTGATCTATCCAATCGTAGTGGATCTTGTCAAAGATCCTTGTAAATTGGATTTCAAAAAATACGATCGAGGATCTTTTACTGAGATCCTTGCGATCTCGGAGGTTTAACAACCTCCACTACACAGTTTTGAACTTTGAAGACGCACTAGCCTTCGGTTTCGGCAAAAACAACCGTGGGCTAGCTAGCGTCCAATGGCTAATGAATAATCCGGGCTGGGCGTAGTCTCGATGAATTCAATTTAGAAAGTTTCTTACAGGGAGTGATTCGATGCGGTCTAAAAGTATTCGATTTGGATTTACCTTGGTTGAACTTCTGGTGGTAATCGCCATCATTGGCATCTTGGTCGGACTGTTGTTGCCAGCAGTGCAAGCGGCGAGAGAAGCCGCTCGTCGCATGCAGTGCAGTAATAATCTCAAGCAGTTGGGTCTGGCGCTTCACAATTATTCGTCCGCCCACGGTCGTTTTCCTCCGGCCTTCATCCGCGTTTATTTTCAACCCAGCGCTGCCTCCACGGACGTAGATAACGAGCGACGTGGCAATTGGGGTTGGGGCGCGATGCTTTTCCCGTATGTCGAGCAAAATGCGCTATTTTCGGCGCTGAACGTTGGGCCCGTAACGTTTGCATCGAATCTCGACAATCCCGCCAATCGCCTTATGCTTCAGACACCGTTAACAACGTACCGTTGCCCATCCGATGATGGTCCAATCCTAAATGTCGATCGGGTTGTCCGAAGTAATACGAACGTAGCCGTGGAAACAGCCATCTCGAATTACATTGGATCAAACAGCACTGGCACGGTCGATGGCAATCCGCCCGGCGTTCGCCGAGGGCTCTTCATCCGAGATCAAGGAACCAAGTTTGGCGAAATCTCCGATGGTTCGAGCAACACTTTTGCTATTGGAGAGCGAGCGTGGCGCCGGCGACTAACCAATGGTACGATTGCCATTCCGGCTGCAGGGCTGATTGCCGGATGCCGCGGTCAAGCGTCTGGAATTATGGTCGACTGGGGTCTCATGGACATTGTTGGTATTGGACGATTTCGACTGAACTACAACCAAACGCTGGTGACTCGGTCCAAGCGTGCGTTTAGCAGCAATCATACTGGCGGTTGTCAGTTCGTTTTTTGTGATGGATCTGTCCATTTTATCAGTGAGACGATCGACGGTGACATGAGTGCGGCACAGCAGTCCAATGACGCCGATCCGAACAGCGTATGGGAGAATCTGATCGCGATCGGAGACGGAAACGTGGTCGGAAATTATGAATGAAGAAAGTGATTGGATGGTTCCTTTTTGTTTTTTTATGATTGTTGAGGACATACCAGGTGACCGTGTCGGAAGGAGTCCGGCCATATGCGCTCGGGTCAAACGCTGGCAATCTTGTGGCGGGGCCCAGTCCGGCGAACTAATAAGACGACTGAGAAATCGTTCGTTTTCATGGAAGGACTTAGCTAGACCTTTGCGTTGGGAGTTGGTTTGCTAGACTAGTAGAGCCGGTGTTGAATTCGGTTCACACTGCATACCAGAACTTTCGTTTGTTTTTCAGG
>JBEBHM010001111.1:0-2200 GCA_040080875.1 Pirellula sp. | reverse complement strand
GCTTGAAGCGGTGAGGAAATCACCTTTCCATCTCATCGCAAAAATGACTGGCAATCAGGAATAGCCAAGGCAACTGACTTCGCTGGAGAAGGCCCACGTTGAAATCCCTATTCACGTCGTCAATCGAGACGATGTCACTGAGATCACCAATCGTATATTGGTGCTTCTTCGTTGGAGCTGGCGCTGGAACCACGCAACCCCTGATCAATGCAGTCATTACTTCAATAAGACAGTTATCGCCGCCGAGGTGCTGCCACCAGTCTTTGCCAATACGAACGGCTGCGGCGACTTCAATGCCGTCGACTCGGATGGAACAGTTCCAGCGGTCATCAGGTGAAAGAATCACTTCACCGCCTTTTAGTTTCGGTGCCTTCTCTTTTAGGTTTCGAAGTATATGCCAGTCCTTCTTGTTGGACTGACGCGGCGTCCCATAAAGGACGCCATAAGTGAAATCGAGAGCTTTGACGCCTGCGTCGGTAGCCCATACGCGAGCATGACTGAGCACAGCATCCGCAAAGTTCTCGCTCATTTCGTCATTCAAACATCGAGGGCCGCTCTTGAGCGTAGCGACGCGAAGAGGGCTGCTTCCTGGTAATCGCCCATCCAGCGCAGAGTTGTGGGAATGCATCTCGCTGAGCACACAGTCCCATCCATAAACAGGTAGAGCAACCTCCTCAACCATTCGGCCCGCTGAAGTTTCCATCGACGAGAATTGCTTCGCTGGAAGAATATCCGCCTCGATCTGCTCGACCGACGAATATCTCCGATGCGCAGCGTGAATCAGCAGGACGAACGGGCTTGTGTTGAATTTTCGGAATGATGCATCGCCAAGCAACAAGCTCGCGGTGTGGGTTTCTATTTTCTTTCGAAACGCCGTCTCCAGTTTCAAGACCCGGGCTTTCGCCATGTTGCATGTATCCACCTCTTGAAGCTGACGTAGAAGCTTCTGCTTGGAGAATACGACCGACTGAGCTGTCGGCAAATCTTTGTGTCCTCGTGCCATAGTTTATGTGAGAGTTGATACTTTACGAATGGTCTTGGGGGCACTGTAGGCTGGGGTATCGCCATCGTCCTTCCAGACGCATGTTTCCCCATCTTTGAACCAATTCCTGGTCCGCACATGGGATTGCACATAAACCTTTCGCAAAGGTTCGACGGGTTTGACGAATGGCTGCCAGTCCCGGTCACGGAGGATGTCCAGGTGCTTGGCGATGATCTCACCAGAAACCTTAGCGAGACAGACGGGAACTGCGTTGCCGACTTGGGCATACTTTTCCGCAGTAGTGCCACAAAACTTCCAGTCATCGGGGAACTCCTGGATGCGGGCGTATTCCCGAAGACTCAGGGCACGGGTTTCAGTGGGATGGCATAGCGACGTGCTGGCGTGGTTGGGCATTGTCACAAGTGTCGGACATGGGAGGTCCATTGTTAGTCTGCGCCACCAGCCGCTTCTCCCGCCTTTTGCGTGCCAAGCCGCGCCCATGGACTCCCGTTGTATCTCCTCTGGAAGACTGCGCCAGTTCGAGCCGGGTGGGACCATGTTTAGAAAGGATTTTTTTCTTGGGCTGAAATCCAACACCACAGGCTCCGGTTCATGCAAATCTCCGATCGCATCGCGCAACGTTCGCCAAGGCTTTAACTGCGACTGGCCAAAAAGCATTCCATCAAAGGTGCCATCTTCCTCCCGAGAATGTCCATGCGTCGGATTCGGAAAATCAACAACCGCGTTGTATCGATTTCCAACGAAGATAGCGCGCTCGCGAATCTGCGGAGCCCCATAGTTGACCGAGTTCACCTCAAAACAGTCCATGTGGAAAGCCTCCACGCATCGAAGGTAGTCCCACCGCAGCGTTCCACGCGGGTCTTGCACCGTGCCTCTTTTTCCCGCTGTGCTGAACGACTGGCACGGCGGTCCACCAACCAGCACGTCCAGATCGCCGGGCTTCAATCCCAGTTCATCTCTAATCTTCGCAGGATCCAACGTCTTGATGTCGGCTTCGATTACCTTGAGCGTCGCGGGGAGCTTGCCCGATGCCTTGTTCGCACGGATTGTTTCGCAGAAAGCAGGAACCTTTTCCACGCAGAGCAGCAGATCGAAACGCTGAACGAGCTTCATGCCCACGTCGAGCCCCAGTCCTCCAGAGAAAAGAGAAACCGTCTTGTAGATCGGTTGAGTGATTTTCATGATGTTTGCTTACAC
>JBEBHM010000013.1:0-29727 GCA_040080875.1 Pirellula sp. | reverse complement strand
GGAAAAGTACGCGTGTTGGCGGATCTCCTCGAGCGCTGGAATATCCGCCATGGAGATGTGGACTTACGTGATGCCGACCTACCTATTTTCGAAGGGCTTGAATCGCTTGTTTTCGAGCCGATTCAAACTCGTCGCCAGGTGTCCAAGTCTGCATGTCGTCAGCGTTAGCCGCTAACCACCCCACTTGGAGCAGCAGCTGAACATCTTGGACTGCACCGGACAAGTCCCAATTGGGATCATACTCATCTGAGCGTTGGTGATACTGTTTGCCCGACCAAGCTTCGATTTGTTCTTTACCCCATCCGTCGGGCTTGCCGAGCACCACATGGCCTGAGTGCAAGTAGACGCCGGGGACACCTACCTTTGCGAGCGAGAACTGATCCGATCGATAATAGAATCCTTTGCTCGGCTCACGATCAGGTACGACCACTCGATTTTGCGCCTTGGCTGCCGCTTCGACGTAACGATCCAAAGAACTCTTCCCCAACCCGATGACGTTCACATCTTTGGTTGGTCCGAGAAAATTGATCCCATCGATGTTCACTACTGCCGATTGTTTGCCGTTGGGAACGGGCGGGTGCTCTGCGAGATACTTGGAACCCAAAAGGCCTTGTTCCTCGGCCCCGACTGCGGCAAATAGCAAGGAGCGTTTTGGTCGATAGCCACTCTGTTGGACCGCCGATGCGATCGCGAGAATCGCAGCTGTACCGGAGGCATTGTCGATGGCACCGTTGTAGATATTATCCCCTCGCCCGTCGCGTTCGGCCGCTAGGCCGATATGATCATGATGAGCCATGAACAACACATACTCGTCCTTGAGTTTCGGATCGTCACCGGGCAGGACGGCCAATAGGTTGGCTGTTTCTTGCTCGCGAACGGTGCATCGAATCGAGGTGCTCAGCGAGATGCCAAGAGGTACCGGTTGGAAATCACGGGACTCTGCTTTCTGGACCAATTCGTCCAATCGAAAACCAGCGTGGGCCACCAGGCGACCAGTGGCTTCGTTGGTCATCCAAGCCTTCATGTCCATTCGAGCCGACTCGCCATCCCGCAGCTCGAATTCTTCTCCTGTCCACGAGGTCTGAATGACGGTAAACGGATAGCCTGCTGAGGGTGTGGTGTGGATGATGATCGCGCCTGCTGCGCCTTGCCTTGCGGCGCTCTCATACTTGTAATCCCAACGACCGTAATAGAGTCGTTTTGCTCCTGCGAACAGATTTGGGTCGGCTTCGGGGTCGTTGTTCATCATCAAAAGAATCTTCCCCTTGAGGTTCATTCCTTTGAAGTCGTCCCATTGATACTCGGGGGCTTGGATTCCATAACCTACAAATACGATCTCGGTATTTTGGATTTGAATCGAACTCTCCGGCCTTCCGGCGACCGCGATGTAATCATCAAAGTACTTCAATTCCAAAGAGCTATTGGATTTGGAGGTAGGTCCAAACGTCCACTTCTTGTCGGGTTCCGAAGTCAGGCCCAACATTGGAAATTTCTGGCGGTAGGATTTGAGCGAGTTGACCGGAACCAACCCAAGTCCACGAAACTGGCTTTCCAGGTAGAGTTGAGTGATTTCGTCCCCTTTGGAACCGGGGCCGCGTCCCTCTAAAAGATCGTCCGCAAGGAATCGAATATGCCCGTGCAACGTGTCTTGGCTAACCTTGCTAGCGATCGCCACCGATTGATCCCAAGCCGTGGCAGGAGTGATTTGGGCGACGGCATCCGGTGTCAACAACGAAAACCATCCAAGAGCCGAGAGCAAGGCAGCTTGCGAGAAACCCGTTTCGTTGGGCTTGTATGAGGAACTTTGGATCATTCGAATTGCTTTTGGAATGAAAATGGGACGTGAAATGCTAACGAAAGCGAGTATCTTAGCACGCGATCGATGGTCGTGCTTCAGGGCCACGTGAGTTCGGAATCTCTCGAATCGCTCGAAATTGCACTCACCTTTTGTTGGGATCAAGTTTATCCTACGGTCTTCTCAGCAAAACACCTTCACTCGCATCTATTTGATCGTTCATGTCACCGTCCTGGTCACCCACCTCCTGGAAATCATTCCCCGCCTCCCAGCAGCCAAACTATCTCGACGAAGCTGCGCTCTCCAACGTTTTACGCCAAATCAGCGTCATGCCGCCGCTGGTCACGAGCTGGGAAGTGGACCATTTGCATGACGGCATCGTAGACGCCCAACAAGGAAACGCTTGGTTACTCCAAGGCGGCGATTGTGCAGAAACGTTTGACCAATGCCAAACCGAGCCGATCGCCAGCAAACTGAAACTGCTATTGCAGATGAGCCTTGCCATTGTCTTTGGCTCGCGCAAGAGAATTTTGCGAGTTGGACGCATGGCGGGTCAATACGCGAAACCGAGATCCAGCGAAACCGAGACCCAAAACGGTGTCACGCTGCCGTGCTATCGGGGCGACTTGGTCAATGCCTACGAGTTTACTCCGGACTCGCGTCGGGCTGACCCCGAACGCTTGCTTCGTGGCTATGAGCGATCCGCCCTGACCCTTAATTTCATCCGAGCCCTGAGCGAAGGTGGGTTTGCGGATCTGCATTATCCTGAAAACTGGAATTTGCTGTTCGTCGACGAAGCCAAAGGTGATGTGGCAGCTCGTTATCGAGAGTTGGTCAAGTCGTTGGCGGATGCGATTCGATTTGTGGAAACGATTTTGCCCGCATCAACTCCAGAGCTCAAACGAGTCGACTTCTTTACGTCGCATGAAGCTCTGCACTTAGACTACGAGACCGCTCTCACTCGACCAAGTGTTCGCGGGATCGGTTACTACAACTTGGGTACGCATATGCCATGGATTGGCGAACGAACGCGATCTCTGGGGGGTGCACATGTCGAATACTTTCGAGGCATCCGAAATCCGGTCGCGGTCAAGATCGGTCCGACCATGCAACCGGACGAGTTGATGGAACTGGTCGATCGGCTCAATCCAGAAGACAAGCCGGGTCGATTGACGCTCATCCATCGCATGGGTCGCAATCGTATTGAGTCGACGTTGCCGCCGATGATCGAAGCCATCCGGCGAGGAAAAAGAAACGTGCTGTGGGTATGCGATCCGATGCACGGGAACACCGTTTCGACGTCTCACGGTCGCAAGACCCGACGCTTCGACGACATTGTCGACGAATTGAGTTTGTCGTTTGCGATCCATCGCGCCTGCGGCTCCATGTTGGGCGGGGCGCATTTAGAATTGACTGGCGAGAATGTCACCGAGTGCGTCGGCGGTTCTCGTGGCCTGACCGAATCCGATTTGGGGGTGGCATACCAAACGCAACTCGATCCTCGCCTCAACTTTGAACAAGCCCTCGAAATCGCATTCGAAATTTCGAACCAACTTTCCGCCCAGCGGATGTAAGGATACTACGAGTCAATGAAATCGTTCCGCAATCGTCGTAAGCCTTTCGTTGACTTTGTCATGAGCGGCACGACGAGGCTGGGGTCTCTCACGGATCAAAAGGTGCGCAACCTCCAACCCCCCAATAGCAAACTTTTAACATCCCAGCCTGAGACGCTAGCCGATTTATCTGGAACGAAACCAAAATCCTCGCTTGGCTGCCGTTGAACTCTTTTGCTTTAACGAGGCAGGAGCGGTGGCAGGTGTCGCGGTTTGTGTTTCTGGCGCAACGACGACCGAGTCGGGCGCGCCCGCCGGATTGGACACTGGATGTGCGGAACTGCTTTGGCGATGGTAATTCGCATTCGCACTTGCTTCCATGCGATTTGCGGTCGTCAGCAGCGCTTCGTTGCCATTGCGGTCGGCGATCGCGCGAAGATGTTCCGCTTGTTTCAAACGTTGCTGCTGTATTTGTTCCCAGTTGCCTGAGTTCGTGGGTGGTGAGTTCGTGGGTGGCACCGATTGGCCTGTCGGATGTGCAACCGTTCTCGCCATCCCATGTCCGGATCGCTCGCTCACATTACCGGGTAGCGGGTTCGAACTACGACCAACCCCTGCAGCAACTCCGCTAGCTCGTCCAAATTCTCGGCCCACGTCACGCGGGGCGACGTTGTTTTGGCGTGAAACGGTAACTGGCATTGAGCCACTTGGTGTGGAACTATTGGAGGCCGCTTGAGCTGCTGTACTTAAGCCCGCTCCGCTCATTCCACTGGCTCGACTTGCAGCGTGTCCAAGTCCACGTCCGCCCGCTTTGCCCTGCGCGTTCGCGTCAGCCGCCATCAATAGGGAAATGCCTACAGCAAATATGCGAATAGCTAGCGTTGCGTTCATAAAACAGCTCCGTTCGGCGGAATCTCGAAGTGGCACGGTATTGCGGACAAAGTAAACAAAAACGTGCTTAGATGGACCTGGCAAGGAGTATCGGTTCGATCAAGACTGCCTATGCATCGAATCCCTGAAAACCCACCTGCCTTGACCTTGATCGAGTGGATTACCTAAAAGCACATGGTGCCACGACGGAATGATTTCTTTGTTGGAGCAAGCGTTAAATGTCGTCCGTCAGTTTGTTGATGCTCGTGGTCATGGCACAATGCGCAGTGACTCAAGGGATTGAGACGCAAGTGAGTGAGACCCAGTGGCCAGAGGACCCGAGCGGGATTCAACAAGAGATTGAATATCCATCGCTTGATGACCGTCCCACAACGCAGATCGGCTCCACCAGTCCTTTCGAGAATGCAAGCTTTGATGCAGACACCAGCGGTGTCGACGTACCTTTGCCATCGGTGCAGTTCACGGTAACGCACCTTCCTAAATTTGGAAGCAAAGGTTTTGGCGCAAACAGTCTTGAGCTGCGTCAATCTTACCTGCTGGGCTATGGCGAGCTTCCACCGCTCACCATCACGCCTGGTGCAGCCATTCATTTTTGGACCGGTCCGACCGACTTGGATTTACCGCCCCGTGTTTACGATGCCTTCGTTGACCTTCAATGGAATCTTTGGAAGACTGAGAAATCATCGCTCGTTCTCGGCGCAACGCCGGGCTTATACGGTGACTATAAGCTTGTCGACCATCGTACCTTTCAGTGGTCTGGTTGGTTCGTTGGCAGTCGACACTTGACCGAAAACTGGACCGTGTTGGGAGGTGTCGCATATCTTCGCCAATTGCGATCCAATTGGCTTCCACTAGGAGGAGCGATTTGGACTCCGAATTCATCAACACGATTCGAATTGTTGTTCCCTCGCCCCAGGCTATCTCGACTTTGGGTGAGCAATGGCAAGTGGAACGGTTGGGGATACTTGGGAGGGCAATTTGGTGGAGGCGCTTGGAGCGTGGCCGACACATCGGAAACCAACGTTTCGGTGGGCTACAGCGATCTACGACTTATCGGAGGATACGAGACGATTTCTAACACAGGGCTCGAATGTCGAGCGGAACTTGGATATGTTTTTGCTCGCGAATTGACCGTGAATGACACGGCGGTTTTTTCTCCGTCGGGAACGATGGTTGCTCAAATCTCGTTTGCCTTTTGAAGATCGCAGCTGTCGATAGAGCTTGCGAGTTGCGGGCCAAATCTGGTTTTGCCGGGTAAAATGGGCGCGCGGCTAGGGAATTGGTTCTTATTCCCTTGTCATTTGAGGCTTTTTTCTGAATTTTGGCCTTTCCAGAACGGTGCCGATCCGTCACCATATTGGCCCCTCGCGAACGAGAATTTTCGTACCCCAATTGTAGTTCAGTTGATTGATCATGAGCCAGCAAATTCTTAACTTGGTTGAGCAACCCTTTTTAAAGGCCAATGTGGACAAATTTGGCATCGGGGACACCGTTGACGTCCACACCAAGATCCAAGAAGGTGCTAAGGAACGTATTCAGATTTTCAGCGGTACCGTCATCGCCAAGAGTGGTTCAGGCACCCGCGAAATGTTTGTGGTTCGACGGATCGTGGGCGGAGAGGGTGTTGAAAGAAAGTTTCCTTTGCATTCGCCACGCATCGAAAAGATCGAAGTTAAGCGACGATCGGTGGTTCGACGCGCCAAGCTATACTTCCTACGCGAACGTAGCGGCAAATCGGTACGACTCACGGAACGCCGAGTCTAGCGCGTTGCCAAGTACTGCAGTTGGACAAGGACTTCGACCATTCGAGCCAAGAGCGATTGATCCTACTGGCCAGTGGGATTTGTGATGTTTGCTTGAGATTGTCGATGCTCCCAAGCTAATAGTTTGCAAAACTATTTCATAGACATTTGTTCGATGAAAAATGACCTAACCGTACGAACTCGCAAAACGGCCAACAAGAGTTACGTATCGGGAGATATGATCAGAGCCTCCAATTGAGCAATGACGGTCGCGAGTACGCGATCGGTAACGCGATACATTTTTTCTGCACGTCGGACTTTCCAGTCGACGTTTCGCAAATGATCCGCCAGCACAATCGACTCCTCGCCATCGGGTCCTGTCGAAGCGACTTCAAAGGCATATCCCTTTCTCTGACGTGTCGCTGGGCATAGCACACAAAGTCCGGTTTTGCGGTTGTAGCTCTTGGGACTCAAGACGAGCGCTGGACGCCGTCCGGACTGCACATGTCCCGCTACCGGGTTCAATGTGATCCAGACCAAGTCGCCACGATCGGGTACATAATTGGCGCGTTTCACCCCAACACCTCGCGGCCAACATCTTCTCCAAATTCCGTTTCGCCGTGCAATTGCGATCGCATGCAGTCTTTCAGTAGATCACGAAGACTTAGTTTCGGCGTTCGAACCGGACGCACGACCAATTCACCGTTTCGAACGGTAAGTTCAACTTCCATACCCTCCCCCACATCTAATTGTCCCGCCAGAACTGACGGGATTCTCACAGCGAGACTGTTACCCCATTTTTGAACCGTTGACATGAGTGTCCTCCAAAATTGTTTCTACAATGAGTATACACCGCAATGGTTGCTAAGTCGATCCCGTTTGAGGCCGGAGACCAAAGGCTGGGGATCGATGGGTAAAGTTTGGACAGAATCCTCCATTACCCCATCATTAGCCATGAAGACGTACTAGGCCAACTTCTTCGGAACACCAAATAAAAACTTGGACTGCCGCAGGTATACGAAAAAGAGCCGGTGCTTTCGCATCGGCTCTTTGTTTTCGGTCGCAGTTAGTCTGGTTAAGCGTCGTTCAGGACTATCGCTTGTGGGTGAAGTCTAAGTACCACAGTCCGTCATCCCATTCGAGCGATACGCGTCGCCATCCGAGTGGAACTTGTGGATACGGATAGAACGGTCCGATGTATGGCCAAGCCGAAGCACTGTATTGCTTGGGATAGGTCACTGCCGCAGAGTTAGGATAGGCTGCGTAACTAGGCCAAGCGTAGCTCGGCATGTTGGGCTGGTCGTAGCGTGGTACGCCTACACCATAGCCTGGAGCACCTTGCATAGGAACCGGAGCTTGAGGCGCTGCCATCGGTCCACCCTGTGGCATCGGCATCATCGATCCGTTTGTCAAGCTGCTTGGTGCAAATGCTCTGGGAGCACCGCTGCCAACAACTGGCATCGAGGAAGGAGATTGCGGCACAGGTGACGCGATTTCGTTGCTGGCTCGACGTACCGAACTGGTCACCGTGACGTCATCAATCACCTTGCGAACACCTGGGATACGCTGGATCGTACCCAACACCATTTGCTTCTGTTCGTTGGTGGCAACATAACCTCGCGTCCAAACTTCGCCTTCGACGGTCGATACGTCCAATTCAAAGTTCTTGAGTTTGCCTGCGTTCTGTGCACTACCCAAACGGCTCAATGCCTCGGACGTAATGTTCGCATCCGCTGGCGATATGGTCGGCTCGGTGCTCATACCGAACTTGTGCGGTTCAGGCATGGCGATCGGCATCGGAGCTGGCACATCGTCGTTCGCAGATGCTGGTACAACAGTTTGCGGCGACATTGACGATGGAACCGGCAGGGTCAGTGGAGCTGGCATAGCTGGCGTGTTGTCCCGTACGGTAGCTTTGTTCTCAACGAGCGTCACACCCGGTGTCACCGAGGCGATTTGTAGCACGCTATCCAATTGTGATTGATTGGCGACGGAACCACTGATGGCAACTTTGCCATCCTCGACACTCAGGTCGATATCGAAACCTTTGAGTGTTCCGTCGGTTTGTTTTTGTTTCAGTGTCGATACGATGGCGTCAGCGATCTCGCGATCTCCTCCGAACGCCGTCATGGGAGCACCGGCGGTCAGCGAGGCGATCGCCATGCCCAAAAAGAATCGTCGCATGGAAACCCTCCTACGGTTTTTTTGCGGGAAAAACGGCGTCGTGGAGCTGCTGCACTAGACAACAGCACTACGAACGTTTCTTGTCAGATCGCCGTCGGGTTCCCTTTGATGCTGCGGTTAACTTACGGTCTGCAAGCTAAACTCGCCGCACGTGGCCCCCCTCGTACGACCAGACTACTGGTTGCGAATACAACCTATGTTTCGGCAATTCCAATCCGATAGCGAAGTGTTTTTACCAATTTTGACGAGCTTCGCGATGATTCCACAAATTCTTTCCATGTGTAGCGGCTCAATCTCCAGCTAGTTCGAAAAGCACGCCCACAGAGTAAAATCAGCCCTATCGCTAAACCCGACTCCCTCTATGCAATTTCACAAATGAGCATTCGCGCCCTTTTTCATCAGTCCCAACGTGTCCGATCGTGCAATACGAACCGCATGAAGAAAGCCATTCAGCGAATTGCGTTGGACTATGGGTGGAAGCAAGGTGAGATCTCGGTTGCCCTGGTCAGCGACGACGAAATCCATGTCATCAATCGAGAACATCTTTCCCACGACTATGCCACGGATGTCATCAGCTTTGACTTAACCGATGGAAACGAAGTTCTCGACGGAGAGATCATTGCTAGCGTAGAAACGGCTGACCGAGATGCACTCGAACACGGATGGAGCGGTGAGGATGAGTTGCTACTCTACGTGATCCATGGAATGCTGCATATCATCGGACTTCGAGACAAGAAAGCTAGCGAAACAAAAATCATGCGCAGCGAGGAAACGCACTATCTGCGGTGGTTGAGGGTTGAGGGTTGAGGGTTGGAGATTGGGAAAGAAGAACGCCAAAGCAATGTCCGATGGGGACAAAGCAACAAGGCTACAAGCCCCAGTTGCCCGCCTCCGTAATTCCTAATTCCTAATTCCTAATTCCTAATTCTCCAATCGCTGGCCTGCGTTTCGGGATGCAAAGGATGGCTTCTACTACCAACGCCATTAACATCAGCATGACGAACCATCGCCATATTTCCTGGACTAAGCTATTTGCCGATGTGCCCGCTTCGATGCGTGACCAGTTCAAACTTCCAAACAATCCCGACAAAACGTCACCTTGAACCAGTTTGCCACTGTCCTCTTCCACCCAACGATTCTGGGCGATGAGCAACTCCGCATCGCGATAGATTCCAGTTTGCTCAACATACTGATTGGACAACGCATTGCGGTTGCCCGCCTCTTGGACCACCTGTTCAAAAAAGGATTGGTCGGCCTCACCAACGCTGGTCATTTTGGCAGACGCAATGCGAACCGAACCCGCTGCCAAAACTCTTTGCAGCGCGATATACATGACGATGCCATCGGTGGCCAACGTGGAGTCCCGAATCGATGGAGTCGTGGTGCACACGTAGACGCCAGACTTGTCTGAACCCTCCGCGTCGATGCGCATTAACAGAGGAACATCGTCTCGAATCGAGGCGAGCGTCGTTCCCTCGCCTTGAACACGGCAGACACGTTTGATCCCCAATTGTCCGACCGGCAAAGGGGCCCCATTGAGTGTATTGCCAAGCAATTCGGAATCGTTGCGCCATTGTTGCACGCGAGCCAACACCGCCGAATCAACTTGAGTTTCGGAAAGGTTGTCCGGTTGCAGCGTTTCCCAGTTTGTCCATTGGACCCCGAACGCCCGCCGATCATTCGGAGCTTCCGGAGGGAAGAACAAGATCTGCCCACCGTCAGCAACAAACTGCGTCAACAGATCGAGGGCGCGACCGTCCGGCAATTGTTCATGCCAGACCACCATCGAAACCGTGTTCCAGTCAATCGAATCCAATTGCGTCGACGACACGGTTTCTGTATCGCACTGAATCGACTGTTCTGGGGAGATATTGGTGCACAACTCGATTGCTTCGATGACACGTGGGTTGTCGCTGACGATCACGCTTCGACGTGCCGGCGGCTTTTCATAAACGAAGTAGCCTGCGTTGTCCGCCAAATTGGTGTCTGCGGGAATCCGTACCACGCCCCAACCTTTGTCTGCGTTGACTGCACTCGACGTTGTTTTCTCAGTCGACAAGGCTATTCGGTAATCGTTGACTTCGGCGGAATCCGATTGCAAATCGACGTTCAGCACGCTCCTCGCATCTCCGATCTCAATTTCGACCGGTACTTGAATGGAGGGAAACGGGGTTGTGTCCGGTTCGACTGCGGTGGCCTTAGTCGACGTCGCTCTCAATCGTTCAATTCGAAAGCTCAGCGCAAGTTCTGGTTCTTTGTTTACCTGAACTCGCTTGGCTGAAAGGATACGTATCGACAAGTTATCCGACGAGATGGTACCCAGGTCCAAAACTTGAAATCGGACATCTTGCGGCAATGCTAAAAAACCCTCGCGAGCTGCAGCCCAGCGGCCATCGCGACTCTTCCAATCGCTTTCGCGCATGTCCGAACAAATCCAAACGTTGACCGTGCCGAATCGATTGTTTTTGATGTAGATCAATGCCCGTTCCAGCATGCCCGGCAAATCGCTCGTGAATCCATTGCCTGCGATCGACGGATCGGAAGCCATTTGCGTCGGGGACTCGAACTCCAATGGTTTGTCGATGGCCGTATCGAAGACCACAACCCGTTGCATCCCTAGTGTCTCGAGCGTGCTAGTCAGCTGCATAACAGCAGCTTGTAATTTGGTAAGGCCGCTGCCGGATTGCGTCTCTTGCATGCTTGGTGACCGGTCCAACAACACGATAGACACCTCGTTGGATCGGCTACCCAACAGACCCATCAAACCGCTGGCGAGCGGTCGTGCGGTAAAGAACACCAAACAAGCAACAGCCAAAGTGCGCATGGCCAGAATCAGCCATTGTCTAAGCTTCGTGTAACCGCTCGACATTTTGCTGGCCTGCAGCAAGAACATCATGGCCGCCCAGGGAACCGTTTGAAATCGGCGCTGATTGACCAGGTGAACGATGATCGGGAGCGCAAGAAGCGGCAGAGCGATCAGTATCCATGGTTGCAAAAAATTCATCGCACACCTCGGCCACGCGTCCTGCCGATGAGGAATCGCATCATGGGATGTTCGTACGATTCGCTGGTGACAATGCGGTGGTAGTCGACCGCCGTTTCCAAGACCACTCGTTGCAGGTCGATCAGATACGTTTTGAGGGCCTTATGATAACGATCTGCTATCTCACTCGGTTCGACGAACAATGGCAAGCCTCCCTCCATGTCCAAAAATCGAACGGGCCTCTGAAATGTAAAATCCATCTCTAACGTATCGAGCAAGTGAAATGCGGCCACATCGTGCTTTCGAAATCGTAAATGTTCGAAGCATCCTTTGAGGACTGCCGGATCCATGAAGAAGTCTGAAATGATGACTACCAAGGCTCGTTGCCTAATTGTCTCTGCAATCTCATCCAGAATCGCGGGCAGCTGCGACGGACCTTTGGGTGCCGTGTTTTCCAGCGTATCCAATACTACTTTCAGGTGAGCTGCCGAACGTCGGGGCGGTATGTTCTGGACCATCTTGTCTGCTACACAAGCCAATCCGACCGCGTCCCCTTGTTGTGCCGCGAGGTATGCCAAAGAAGCAGAAATTCGGCGAGCATAGTCGATCTTGGACATTTGGCCTTTGGATGCATAGGCCATCGAACCGCTCGTGTCGAGCACTACGCAACAACGCAAATTGGTGTCGGCTTCGAATTCCTTGACGTAGTATCGGTCCGTTCGACCAAAGGCGCGCCAATCCAATCGTCTCAAGTCATCGCCGGGAACATATTTTCGGTATTCGGCAAACTCGACACTTGACCCTCGATGCGGAGACGCATGCCGTCCCGAAACATTGCCTTGCATGGCGTGCCGTGACATTAGGGGAACAGCCGCAAGTCGAGACAGCACTTGCGGATCGAGGAACGAGCGAGCTACTGGAATCATGCGACGGTGCCCGAGCTATTCCGTTTCTTCGACGAGACGTTGAACGATTTGTTTGGCGGTAACTCCCTCAGCTTGGGCAGCAAAGGTCGTGATGATCCGGTGCGTTAAGACGGGTTTGGCGACATATTGAATATCCTCCATCCGCACCATGTAGCTTCCGAGCAGAGCCGCTCGGCTTTTGGCACCGAGTATCAAATTCTGAACTGCCCTCGGACCAGCCCCCCAGCTTACAAACGGCTTGAGCCATGCAGGGGCGGAATCACCGAGCGGTCGTGTTTTGCGAACGAGCCTAGCCGCGTATTGGTAGATGTGGTCTGGTACGGGCATACGTCTTACAAGGCGTTGATGATCAATGATCTCGTCAGCACCCATGAGTGCATTGAGAATAACATGATCATCGCCGGTAGTCGTACGGGCAATTTGAATTTCTTCCTCTTCGTTCGGATAGTCCAACTCGACCAAAAACATAAATCTATCGAGCTGCGCTTCGGGCAATGGATAGGTGCCTTCCTGCTCAACAGGGTTCTGCGTCGCAAGCACCATGAACGGGCTGACCAATTCGAATGTCTTGCCTAATACGGTGACACGCTGCTCTTGCATGGCTTCAAGTAATGCGGCCTGAGTCTTGGGCGGTGCACGGTTGATTTCGTCGGCCAAAATGATGTTAGCAAAAATCGGGCCCTTGATGAACTGAAACTCGCGCCGGCCCTCTTGCGTCTCCTGGAGGATATCGGTCCCAGTGATATCCATCGGCATCAAGTCCGGTGTGAACTGAATCCGGCTGAAGCCGAGAGACATGGTCTCAGCCAATTTGCTCACCAAGAGGGTCTTTGCTAGTCCTGGGACCCCCATCAACAGGGCGTGCCTCCGGGCGAACAGACAAATCGCCAGCTGTTCGATCACTGTCTTTTGCCCGACAATTACTTTCCCCAGCTCGGCTGACAACCGAAAATACGTCGTACGCAATCGATCGATCGCCTGCACGTCCTGGTCCGTTAACGAAGGTGAAGCTGCGACGCCAGACGTGGCGGGGTTATTCATAGGATGGCTCGGGTCAAGGAAACGGCAAAGAACTTCCCTCCAGGTTTAGACCAAGCCTACACCGATTGCAATAGGCCATAGCCTATTTGGTCGTCTGCTGCGTCGTCCAGATTAAAAATTGGGGTTGGACGTAGTGGATCTTCTTTGTTTAGGATCCCTAAACCGCAGAACCTTTAACAAGGTCCACTACCCAAAAAACTAATCTGGACAGAGCTCTAGTTCAGGCTGGGCTGCTGCATGAGAGTTGGTAGTCCCGTTGCAGCCATGATAATCCCGTTGCCAACTGCCTGAATCCCACGTACCCACATCGTTTGCTCGTCGGCAAACACCAAATCGGGAATCGCAGGCAGCACGTGCCAATCGCCGTGTACAATCTCTGTCTCAAGCTGAGATGGCTGCCAAACGGCGTGCCCCACGAACAACCGGCAATGATTGGGGGCTGCCAACGCAATCTTCTTGAGAGTTTCGGCCTGTGCGGACAGATAGACCCCTTGGCTATTTCCCCCCTCAGCGAGTTGCTCACTGTCATGGATCGCCAGTACCGGGCCGTTTTGCGGACCACCAAAATTGACGTGGGCCACCGTATTGGCTGGTTTCTCGGCCCCTTCGAAAAGTTGCTCCCACAATGGCTCTGTATCAATTTCCAGTGGGCGATTGAGCATAATGCCAATGGTATGCTCATCCGAATGCTCAACGATCATGCACACCGATTTGGCAAAGATTGGATCCTGGACCCCAGGAGCCGCCACCATCAAATACCCCGCGAGCGAAACTCGCGACGATTCATCACCGTGATTGGTCTGATTAGGAATGCGATTCATTGCCGTTATTGCGTTCGAAAAATGAGCTCAAACTGACAGCCGAACAACTCGCTTGTAATTACAACAAGTGATAAGATTGCCACAATGACAATTCAGTTCCAAGTGCGACGCAAAAACGATGCCAGAATGCAGGAAAGATTTTGAGTATTCAGAATTTACGGAGAAACTATTCGTTTGGCAGCCTTTCGCGAGACGATTTACCAAAAGAACCGATGCCGTTCTTTAGGCTTTGGTTCGCGCAATTGCAAGCCGCCGAATTACCGGATTGGTTTGAGGTCAATGCGATGACACTTGCGACCTCCGACTGCCATGGCAAGACATGCAGCCGAATTGTCCTGCTCAAACATCTGGATGACGACGGTTTCTTGTTCTTTACCAATTACGACTCGGATAAAGGAATTCAAATCTCGCTCAACCCGCTCGTCGCCTTGCATTTCTACTGGCCAATGTTCGATCGCCAATTACGAATCGAGGGCAAGGCAATGAAAACATCGTCCGCAATTTCCGACGAATACTTTTCATCTCGTCCTCGGACAAGTCAGCTCGGCGCGACAGCCTCACCGCAGTCGAAAGTGATCGACGATACAAGCCTTGAACGGGCCGTCGAAGAATTGGACAAACAATATTCTGGTCAAAACATCCAGCGCCCAGAAAACTGGGGTGGGTACAAAGTATTCCCCCACCTATACGAGTTTTGGCAAGGCAAACCATCTCGGCTGCACGACCGATTCCGCTATCGCAAATCGGAAAACGAATCGACCTGGACGATCGAGCGCCTCGCACCGTAGGGTAAAACGATTGTCCCAATCGTTTCCGAAAGCGGGTTCGTTTCCGGAGCAACCACTGAATGCAGTGCTCGGCGCAGTCGATCAAAATGTGACAAAGCGCTAGTCATTAATCTGAACTTTCGCATCGGGTGCAATGTTCTTGATTAGGCGCGGCACATAGCTGTTGTAGCGAGCATCGGGAGAGGGGCCATTGGGACTCAGATTGGCCACAATCGGTTTGAGCGAAGCGGCCTTGTCGCCGAGCGCTTCGATCGCAGCCAGCGCAGACATGGATACTAAAACTCCGTTCTTGTCAGCTGGGGCAAGCTCGGTCAGCGATTGAATTGCGGCGGTGCGAGATTCCTCGTTGCCGTACAACCCAAGCGCTTCTGCCGCCGCAATGCGAACAGCGGGCGATTCATCGCCCAAGGCTATCGTAAGCAGTTGATGATTCGTTTTCACGGCAGCATCTCCCCGCATGCGGTGCCCAAGCACAGCCCACCAACGTATCGCGTTGTCGCTATCACTCAAAAGCTTGGCGAGCTCAGGGAGCGATGCCGGATCTAAGTTCGAAGCGAGTTCAGCTGCGTTGACGATGCGCTCAATCGGATATTTAGAATTGTCGCGAGCAAGTTCAAACGGTGTGGTTCCTTGAGATCGACGGTGCAACTCCGATTCGGGGAGAAAACAAATATCGCGAATGCCAGCAATGTGTTCGCGATTGGCTTTTCGCATCTTGTCCAAAGTAGCTTGATGAGCAACTTGTCCAGCTAGATTTCGTACTTCGTCTCGATCCGATTCCAAATCGTAGAGTTCTTCGGGCGCTTTGGGAATCCTCCAAAAGGTAGATTGAAATTCGTTGGTCTTGCCTGCATCAAACAGCGATCGCCAAACTTGCGTGGTCGGAGTCTGAAACTGATACGAAACATGTTGGCCCTGGGAAACGTGAGGGAAGTAGTTTCGAATGTAGACGAATCGACCGTCGGTGATGCTTCGCACTAAATCCATGCGTTCATCCATGCGACCACGTTCTCCGTAGATATACGCTGGCGGAGCAGATTGATATGGGCCAGCAAACGCATTTCCCTGCATCCACTCCGGCGGCTTGACCCCCGCGATGCTCAAAAGGGTTGGGGCGAGATCGACAAAGCTGACCATCCGATCCGATTTGCCACCCGCCCGATACTCCTTGGGCGCCAAATGAATCCACTTGTCGGGAAAATAGACCACCATCGGTACGTGCAACCCGGAGTTGCACGGCCAGCGCTTGCTCCGAGGCATGCCGCTACCATGGTCTCCATAGTAAAAGATAATCGTGTCACCTGATAATCCTGCGTCATCCAGTTCTTTGAGACGCTTGCCCGCGTCGGCATCCGATTCGCTCACTTTATCGTAATACTGAGCCCAATCCGTTCGTACTTCGGATGTGTCTGGGTGGTATGCTGGCACGCGTACTTTGGATGGTTCCGTGATTTGTTTGTGCGGTCGAGTGCGGATTTGACTTTCGTGACTTTTTGTGCTGTTAAAGATGGCAAAGAACGGTTGCACGGGTGACCGATTGCGCCAATGAGCCGAACCAGAGGATGCGTCCCAAAGCGTCTTTGGCTTGGCGACGTTGTAGTCTTCTTTGCTGTTGTTGGTGCAGTAATAACCCGCCTCTCGCAGATATTCTGGATAGAGCTTGACCATAGCCGGCACGGGTACCATCGATCGCATGTGCTGACCGCCGCTACTCGACGTATACAAGCCAGAAATGATTACGGACCTTGCCGGCGCGCAAACGGGTGCAACCGACCAAGCCCTCTTGAAGATCATCCCCTTTGCAGCGAGACCATCGACGTTGGGAGTCCGAGCCAACGAGTCCCCGTAGCATCCCATCTCAGGTCCATGATCCTCACTTGTTATCCACAAGATATTCGGTTTGTCAGCGGCCCCAGCATTGGGAATGGAATCGGCAGTAAGAAGTCCTGCGAGCAGGCAAACGACACCTAAACGAACGAGTATGTTTAGTCTCATGGTGGGATCGTGGTAAATGATAAGTAGGATTGGTGAAAGGTTTTGTTCACTCTAGCAAAAAACGTCGATACATGCATGCTCCCCTATTTGGTCTTGTCCCAAGTCGGCTCGTCAGAAAACCCAAATAGGCGGCCCAAATGCACCACAACCACGCGAAAATGGAGTTGCTGGATCGATGCCCTAAACGTCGGTGCAAAACCAGATGGATGGCCCCCAGGTTGCACCGTTAACTTGGCTTTCGCGATTTAGTCCTGATAGGGACGAGTGCTTCAGTTCAAGGGAAGCGTCCGAGAGTTGATGAGTAAGAAACGCGGATAATGGCCAAGGCAAGAAAAACAAAAGTCTTCTTGCCGACAGAGCCATCGAGGATCTTTTGGAGATCCGGGATTACTCGATCGAAAAATGGGGAAAAGGGACAGCCGAAAGGTATCTTGATGCTTACGACAATTTCTTTGCCTTGGTTGAGTATCAGCCAGGAATCCTGCTCCCCATTCCACTGATCGAACATCTGCTGACACATTCTGTTGAAAAGCACGTTGTAGTATGCACCAAGGGCACCAAACCTCTTGCGTTCTTCGGGCACAAGGCCCTCGAACGCTCTGCTTCGGGCACTAGGCCCCCGAACGCTTTGCTTCGAGCTATTTGACAACGAAATTGACCATGCGGCCTGGGACAACGATGGCTTTCGCAATCTGCTTGCCTCCCAGCCACTCGTGGATTTTGTCGTAGTTGCGTGCTGCGGACTCCAACTGGGCTGCATCCAAGTCAGCGGGAACAACCATTTTGCCCTTCAACTTTCCGTTGACTTGAATGGGCACCTCGATTTCGCTCAATTTGAGGAACGATTCGTCATAGGCCGGCCAGGGCTCGTACGCGAGCGTTGTCGGGTGCCCCAAGGCTTGCCATAGCTCCTCCGCCATATGCGGGGCGAAGGGCGAAAGCAACACCACCAATGTTTCCATCCCCTGCTTGGGACGCACGGACTCCTTGGTAAAGAAATTGACGAACTCCATCATCCGGGCAATGGCCGTGTTGAAACCCAAGGCCTCGATATCCTTCGTGACCGACATGATCGTGGCATGAATCATTCGGTTCTGTTCCGGCGTCGGTGGAAAATCCTGGATCGATTCCACCAGCGTGTTTTCTTCGGAATACGGATCGATCATCAATCGCCACACGCGATCGAGAAAGTTTCGAACTCCATTGACGCCCGTAGTGCTCCACGGCTTGGTCGCTTCGAGCGGCCCCATGAACATCTCATACAATCGCAACGAGTCCGCTCCGTACTCGCGCACAACATGATCGGGATTGATGACGTTGCCTCGCGACTTGGACATCTTGTGGGCCCGGCTGTCGATACGAATCGTCGGTTCGGAAACCAACACAAAGTGATCGCCTATCTTTTTGGTATCGTTTTCGGGTACGAGCACCGATTCAAGGAGTTCACCTGTCTTGGCATGGACCGTGCCGGATTCCCCTTTAGTAACGTCCGACGTACTCACCCAATCGCCTGCCAGCGATTTGTAACCGGTGTATTCCACTTCACCAAGGATCATGCCTTGATTGACAAGCTTGTGAAAGGGCTCGGTGTGCGAGACGTATCCCCTGTCGAACAGGACCTTGTGCCAAAAGCGTGAATAGAGCAGATGCAATACCGCATGCTCCGCGCCTCCTACATACAAATCGACCGGCATCCACGCCTTTTCCTTAGTGCGATCGACGATGGCATGGCTGTTTTTCGGATCGATGAATCGCAAATAGTACCAGCATGAGCCGGCCCATTGCGGCATCGTGTTGGTCTCGCGCCGATATTTTTTGCCGTCGATCTCCACGAACAACCAGCTGTCATCCGCTTTGGCCAACGGAGGTTCTGGGCGACCGTGTGGTTTGTAGTCTTCCAAATGTGGCAAATCGACAGGCAGATCGTTGGGATCGACAGCCCGAATCAAACCGTTGGGCTTACCCTCCGAATCCAACTCATGCAAAATTGGAAATGGCTCTCCCCAAAATCGCTGTCGGCTGAATAACCAATCGCGCAGTTTGTAGTTGACCGCTTCTCTCGCAATTCCTCCAGTCGCCAATTCGTCCGTAATTTTTCGCTTGGCATCCTGCGTTCCTAGCCCATCGAGCGAACCGCTATTCATCGTCAGGCCCGGTCCCGTATAGCACACGTCTCCACGCAAGATCGCTTCCCGCTCTGGCTCCGTTGTGGCAGGAGTGACCACACACTCCACTGGCAATGAGTATGTCTTGGCAAATTCGAAATCGCGATCATCATGCGCAGGTACCGCCATAATAGCGCCTGTTCCGTACCCGATTAAAACGTAATCTGCGACCCAGATCGGAATAGGTTTGCCGGTTACCGGATTGATGGCATACGAACCTGTAAACACCCCCGTCTTCTTTTTGTCACCCTCGGTACGATCTCGATCGCTTTTGAACGAAGCCGCTTCACAATATTTTTTGACGGCCTCGGACTGGCCCAGCGACGTGAGTCTATTAACCAATGGATGCTCCGGAGCAATCACCATGTACGTTGCCCCATAGAGTGTATCGGGACGGGTCGTGTAGATGCGCAGCACATCCTCCGGGGCGGTTGCGGGGTAAGCCGACTGTTTGCGTTGATTGCACCACTTCAAAAAGCCCGAGGGTTCGACGATCGGGAAATCGACCTCCGCTCCCGTACTGCGACCGATCCAGTCGGCTTGAAGCTTTTTGATTCCAGGCGACCAATCCAAGCCTTCCAAATCGTGAAGCAATCGATCGCCGTAGGCAGTGATCCGCAGCATCCATTGCCGCAGCGGCATACGTTGTACAGGATGGCTGCCCCGTTCGCTCTTGCCGTCGATGACCTCTTCGTTGGCTAACACAGTGCCCAGCCCGGGACACCAGTTGACCAACGCCTCGTCCTGATAAGCCAGCCGATTTTGGTCGCGGTACAAAGCCACAGCTCGATCTCCTTGGGATGCAACATCTGCAGGAATTGGCAACTCGGAGATGGGGCGTCCCTTTTGTTGCTCTGCATCAAACCAAGTATCAAACAGAATTAGAAAAATCCGCTGCGTCCAACGGAAATAATCTTGATCGGTCGTGGCCAAGCATCGATCCCAATCATAGGAAAACCCCAGCATTTTGAGTTGGCGAGTGAACTCACCGATATTCTTCTCGGTACTAACGCGAGGGGGAACGTTGTGTTGGATCGCATACTCCTCGGCTGGCAATCCGAACGCGTCGTAGCCCATAGGGTGCAACACCGATTTGCCCTGCATCCGCCAATAGCGAGATTGGATATCTGTTGCGGTATATCCCTCAGGATGTCCGACGTGCAAGCCCGCACCGCTCGGGTACGGAAACATGTCGAGGATGTAAATCTTCTCGGCCGATGGCAGTTCGGGACAGCGAAACGTCTTGTTTGTCTCCCAAAAAAATTGCCATTTGGGTTCGATCGCGGCAGGGTTGTAACGTGGCATCTTGTTTAGGTATTGCTCCAAACAGACAGTTCATGGCCGTTCGGATCGAGGAACTGAAATCGTTTCCCACCAGGGAATTCGAAAATATCTTTAGTGAGGACTGCGCCTAATGCGATGGCTTTTGCTTTCATGGCGACGAGGTCGTCTGCATAGACGACCACCAGGGCTCCGCCACTCGCATATTCGTTCGAAGTGAAGAATCCGCCCGATAGCCGACCATCGTTAAAGGACGTGTAATTTGGGCCGTAGTCGACGAAGCTCCATCCAAACAAGCTTGTATAGAACTCTTTTGTCTTGATCAAATCTCGAGCTGGGAATTCGATGTAATCGATGCGAAGGTGGTGTTGGGAGTGTGTCATCTGTGCCGGAACCCAAGGAGTCTATGAGAATCATTACTAAGCGGAATGGATGGCGCGAGCATCCACCGCCAGTGCCGCTTCATGGACGATTTCCGCGAGCGTTGGGTGGGCGTGACACGAGCGGGCAATGTCTTCGCTACTGGCTCCGAATTCGATCGCGATCGCTGCCTCCGCAATGAGATCTCCCGCGCGTGCGCCGATGATATGAACCCCCAGGACCCGATCGGTTTTTGCATCGGCCAAGATCTTGACTCGCCCCTCAATGTCTCCCAGTGTGCGAGCTCGACCGTTTGCCCCATATGCTCCCACACCCTTCTTGAACTCGATGCCCGCTTGTTTGAGTTGCTCCTCCGTCTTGCCCACCGTCGCTATCTCGGGGTGCGTGTAGACGATAGCGGGAATGCAGTCATAGTTGAAATGGGCATGGATACCTTGGATTCGTTCGATGCATACAACCGCTTCCTCCATGGCTTTGTGAGCAAGCATGGCTCCACCGATCAGGTCACCCACGGCGAAAATGCCTGGTACCGAAGTTTGATAATTAGCGTCCACGATGACAAACCCACGTTGATCGGGAGTAATTCCTACGTTTTCCAGCCCGATTCCCTGTGCATTCGGGACTCGGCCTGCGGCGAGTAAGACACGATCGCAAACGATCGGTTCGGCACCTTTGCAACGCACCACGCATTTCCCGTTCTCGATCCGCGCGCTTTCGACCCATGAATTCAACCGAAACTCAATCCCTTGTCGGCTGAAAATTCGAAACGCCAACTGGCTCAGTTCTTGATCCATTCCAGGTAGCATGCGATCCATGGCTTCGAGCACAATGACCTTACTGCCCAGGCGATTCCAAACGCTGCCCAGTTCAAGGCCAATATAGCCACCACCGATCACTGTCAACGTCTCGGGAACGCTTGGATATGCAAGCGCCGCTGTACTATTGCCGATCCTATCGCCGTCTTCGTCCACGCCTCGCATGTTGGCTGGACGCGATCCGGTTGCCAGGATAATGTACTTGGCTTTGAGCAAGATCGGTTCGTTTTCAGATTGCACTAGAATCGAGTTTGGACTTTGGAGTTGCCCTTTGCCTCGATAGGGAGTGATCTTGTTCTTTTTGAAGAGCAAATCGATGCCGCCAGTCAGCGTTTGCACCACTTGATCTTTGCGCTTCATCATGGCGGGCAAGTCGAGTTGGACGTTGCCCAAGACGATCCCGTGGCTGGTCAACCCATTCTTGGCATCGTGATAAAGGTGACTCGATTCGAGGAGAGCTTTACTTGGAATACAACCCACTCGCAGGCAGGTACCACCGAATTTTGGGTTGTCATCGATACAAGCAGCGTTTAAACCTAGCTGAGCGGCTCGGATGGCTGCGACATACCCACCCGGTCCACCACCCAGGACTACGACGTCGTGCTCCAGTGTTTTCATGAACTTTCTCTTGCGTGCTCTTGGCAGATGCTTGAATTTCCAGGCAAAAGCTTAACCGCCTTGTCATAAATTCCAAGGTCAACCTGGAGTCGAACGAATTGAACAAACGATTACACTGACGAAGCATGATCTCGAAACGCATCGACAAATTGGTGGAATGGACAAAGTGGCCGGCAGCCGGAATTGCCGTCGTCTCGATCCCGATGACGCTGCATGCTTGGGGGCATCTTTTGTATCGAGCCCAGTCGTTTCCAGGCTATTTGGTTACTTTTATGGCTGGAATCGTACTTTTTGCGCTCTTGGCCAGAACCCAGTTGGCTCGCTCCGGCTTGGCAGCTCGTTTCATCGAATTTGAGCGAGATACAACGCAGTCTATCCTGGCCATGCTCATGCTGCACCCTGTCGTCGGCTTTGGAAAAAACCAAACGAACAAAGGCTCGCGAGTCCGCTGGCTCGGTCGAGGCAATTGGGTTATGTTGGCTGCTCCGTACTTCATTCCGACCGCGACCATTATCCTGTGGTTCGTCTCGTTGATTCTGTTTCAAACGCTGCGGTGCCTGATTCTTGGCTTCGGAATCAGCTATCACATGGCTGCGTTGGTCGTCCAATGGCACGCCGGAACAAGCGAACTGCGAAGATTGGGAAGACGATTCTGCTGGATGTTTTTGCCTGCCGCCAATTTGGCGGTGGCAGGTTGCGCCATGGCTTTTGCCCTGAACGGGTTCACTGGAGTAAGCGATTTTCTTTATGACTGGATTCGGTTGCCGCAATGGATTTTAACGTTTGCCTGGCCTAGCGTCGGTTAGCGTTGCAAAAGAATACATCAAATTGCGGGCGGGACCGGAGGAATGCAGCTCGTGGTAGCGCCTTCGTTCCCAGTCTCTGCTTGGGAACGCACTCTCTCGGAGGTTCCGCGGCTCCGCCTCCCGTACTGCAATGCACTCGCGAAGCAGGCAGAGCCGGCACTCCTTGATCACGGACGGAGCCTGTGGACCAGTTACTGAACAATTGAGGACAATTGTTCTACAATGCACTTGGAACGGCGTTTGCTCGGCGTTTGCGAATGACCACTTGGTCGTCACCCTCGATTCTTAAGTTGCCGACAGGCAAAGGCGAATTCATGAACTCAAGCTTGCAATTCAACACTCACATCGGTTTGTGGATATGGAGTGCACTCCTTGCGTTGATCAGCGCTCCTCAACTCCCGGCAGCAGACACCCTCCGATTTGAGCCACTCTCAGCCACGGCCACCGCTGTACCACAGAACTTGCTCAAACTAGTTCACACGCCCGAAGTGCAAAAGGAGTTGGGACTGGAGGGAACCAAATTAGAAGACTTCGTCAAAGAACTAGCCCTAGTTGATGGCCCTTGGTGGCGAGCTCGAATCCTGCCACAAGACAAACAACGCAAAATCATTGCGGCCCAAGAAGCACAGCTCCTCAGCTTGCTCAAGAAATCGGTTTCCGAACCCAAACTAAAACGATTGCAACAAATCGAGTTGCAATCTCAAGGGACCCGCATGTTTGGGCGTACCGACGTCGCCACGGCCGTTGGATTATCTCAATCACAAGTCTCCAAGCTTAACGAAGTCTACGCAGCCACCGATGCCGTCGCAAAGAAGATGGTTGGCCCGAAAGCTCAAGACACAACTCTGAACTCACAGCTTAAGACCGCTCGCGATACCGAGTTGAAGACTATCGCCGAGTTACTTTCCGAGAAGCAAAAAGCCGCCTTTAGCAAACTGGTGGGCGAACCGTTTGAAACGACCAAGCTGACTCGCATCTACCCGCTCGCGCCCGAGTTGATCGACTCTGGAAATTGGGCGGGAGGTTCAGCAACCAAGCTCTCCGAGCATCGAGGTAAAGTCGTGTTGGTGCATTTTTATGCGTTCCAATGCAGCAATTGCATCGCCAACTTTGAACACTACAAACGATGGCATCGCGATCTATCCAGCCGAGGTGTTTCGGTCATCGGAATTCAGACACCCGAAACAAGCCCAGAAAGCGATGCCAAACAAGTACAGAAAGCTGCGCTAGACAAAGGATTTACGTTTCCAGTGTTGATCGACTTGGACAAAAGCAATTGGAACTCATGGGCCAATACCATGTGGCCCACGGTCTACGTCGTCGACAAGAATGGTTACGTTCGCCATTGGTGGCAAGGGGAACTCAACTACAACGGCGCCACGGGTGACAAGACCATCGAGACTCTTGTCGACCAGTTGCTCGCAGAGCCCTCATCCTAAGCATCGCACCTCATACCAAAATCCGCGATGGTCTCTAAAATCAACAATCTAAAATCAATCGATGCTTGATCCAATCGAAACACGCAATCAAGCAGCATACGATCGGATGGCACGGTCCGGGCATATCTTGGCGAGTATTGCGACGCAAGAAGAGTTGCGGCGTCCGCTTGAAGCCATCGATACGTCTGGGTGGCTCGGGAATTCAATTCACGGGTGGCATGTCCTGTGTCTTGCAGCGGGCGGTGGACGCCACAGCGTGCTGTACCACGCTGCCGGTGCCATCGTCACCATAATCGATATCAGCCAAGGACTGCTCGAGCTAGATCAACAGGTAATTCAAGAACTCAAGTTCAACGTTCGCTTGATCCAGGCTTCTATGGTCGACATGCCTATGCTGCGCGATGGAGAATTCGATTTGGTCATCCAGCCGGTTAGTACCTGCTACGTATCCGATGTCGCACCCGTCTTTACGGAGATAAGTCGAGTTCTTAAGCCAGACGGACTCTACATCTCACAACACAAACAACCCATCAATCTGCAAGCCTCCCTGCATCTCTACGCCGGCAAATATGCGATTGAAACCGAGGTTGGGCACAGAGCCACTCCCGCAAACGGGAAAACGCCAAGTCCACTCCGCGAACCGAACACCATTGAGTTTGCCCACAGCTTGGAATCGATTCTTGGTGGAATCTGCCGCAGCGGAATGATCGTTGAGGACTTCGTCGAACCCAAACATTCGAACCCAGAATCCAAAGTCGACAGCATCGGACATCGAAGCCGATTCGTTCCGCCTTATTTTCGCGTCAAAGCCCGCAAGCGGTCATCCGTTCGGTCGCGACCTACAACGCTGTTGTTGCCAGCCTCGTAATGGCAGAGTTGCTCCGCAACTCGGGCCCGGAGTTGCGGAGCAGTTGTGAACGCGGACCAGTCTCGCACCGGAGTTGCGGAGCAACTCCTTTACGTTGTTACAGATCGAGAACCAAGACTTGGCCGTCGTTCATGCCGGCAAGTCGTTGGTAAGTGCCGAAGGGTCCGCTAGCGGTCGTGTTGCCCCAATCCGTTTCGGTGTGTTCGATGTTCTGACTGATGAATTGAACCGAACCATCTCCGAACGCAAACTGAGATCCGCCCGTGTGATAACTATGAAAAGCCAAATGCTTATCTCCACCAACAAGCGGACCATTTAGCTTCTTTCGAGTTGCCCGCAAATGCAAATGCGCTCCGTTGTTGTTCGCACCACGATTGCTGCAAAGTGGCCCACCACCACTGGTGATGCTACCCAATATGAACTGGCGGTCCGATCCATAGTTGGTCCCATTGATCGATTGCAATGGGCGCCAGGAGACTTCTCCCACCATGATGACGTTGGTGGTTCCATCGGTGAGGTCTCCGATTTTTCTTTGACGATTGACCACCAAAGTTCCTATGGTTCGAGGGGCAGGTGCCATCGCGACGTTGTCGCACAATTGCCCGTCGAATGGACCAATGTTGCCGCAGTAGCTCGTGATGGCCAAAGCGTCGGTCCCACCAGGGTTTCCGTTGTTCATAGCTCGCGTCGCCGGAGCCGTGTCGGATGGGCAACGGAAAGTTGGAATCAATATCTTTGCAGCCGCATGATTTCTGCCCGCAGGGTCACTCACCGTCGTGGTCGCTCCGTATGGGTGATAATTGAAGTCAAGCGTGCTGTAGAGTGCCGTTCCCTCCATAAATGGGAGGACAGCCGCCATCCAGGACCAACCACCATCCTTAAGTGGATCACCAGTCGGTCGCGTATCGATGAAGCCCGCAGGGAATTTCTTGTTGGCGGACTCGTAGTTATGCAATGCAAGTCCCATCTGCTTCAAATTGTTGCTGCAAGACATACGTCTGGCTGCTTCTCTCGCTGCCTGTACGGCCGGCAATAGCAATCCTACTAATATCCCAATGATTGCAATAACAACCAGAAGCTCGACGAGTGTAAATCCTCTTTGCCGTTTCATGACAAATCTCCCACGAAAGAATAAGAACAAGAACAAGAAAAGATTGGCGTTTAGCGGTAAACATACTTGCCTTAACGGCGAATAACGCCAGCGCGATTACACCTAAAGCTACACAAAACACAAGCGCAAGTCAAGCAATCGGAAGGGCTTCCAACGCGGCTGCGGGAAATACCCTGTGGAGAGGCTGAGATGAACGCCAAGTGCATTGTCCAGATTAAAAAATTGGGGTTAGACGTAGTGGATCTGTTAAAGATCCCTGAACCACAGGACCTTTAACACAAGGTCCACTACCCAAAACACTAATCTGGACGGAGCAGTCGGGAATAACTCGTGGGTTATGGCTTGGGTTGAGGCGCGTTCCTGAGGAAATCGGCAAGTTGAGAGAGTCTGTCTGTGCCGATTAGGTCAACCCGGGCCGCCAGCAGCTCAGTCCAAATTGGCTGCGATTCCGGCGTTGCCCAAAAGCGAACACGGCGCCCCTTATCATGGGCTTTGGTGATGATGTCCTTCAGTTTTGAACGTTCGACCTGATTGAAATCTCCACTGCCACGGTACTTAAAATGGAGAGTCCAGTTGTCGCTGACGAGCGGCATCAAGGATGCCGGATGCTCGCTATCCAGATCGCCGAGCCGTCCGTCGAATCCGACAAATCGTGGATTTGAGGCAATGATTTGAGGAATTGGGCGATCCCCGCTAACGACGACGGTGATGGCTTTCTCAGCAAAAACTCCGTCTCGCGTCACCGAGATCATGGATTCGTAACTTTGCAGAAGTTTGTCGAGGACGACGTAAGCGGCTTTTCCATCCCGCTTGATATCCACGAGCAGGGTGACTACCGGACCGTCGGGAAAGACTTTGCCCCCATGCTCGCGGACCAGCTGCGACATTGGCCCAAGATATAGGCTTTCCAACGTTCGCGATTTGGAGACCTTGTTGAAATCGTGTGCGACCAACAATTCTCCATCGACTAAATACACGTCGGCTTCAAGGCTGGTAAAGCCATGGTCCAGCGCATCCAAAAGCGGGCGCGGGTGTTCGTAGTCATTGTGCGCGTGGGCATGCTCCAAAGGGCGCACGGACCTCGATTGAGCAAGGATGTGGTTTGCCCCTAAACAGACCAGCGCACAAAACATCCAACAAACATTTACTCGCATGACAAACAAGCATTGAATTGACATCGGCTCGGTTCACTTTCCTCGGATCGCTTTGCGGAGGGCGTCTCTGAGCGGCCTTCGCGGTTCGTTCTCGGTGTCTTTCGTTCCGTTCGCGCCGTCCGGCAATATGTCCTGATTGGTCGAATTTGCTTGTCCTCTTCGCTCTCGCAGCGATCTTACGAAATCGACGGCCGCTTCGATGGCTTGATCCGCATTGCCCTCCGTAACGCCGCCCAACGCATCGACGATCGAGCTAGTGATGGGAGCTTCCGTTGCAAGCCGATTTGAGATCAGCGCCAACAGAGCAGCAGACTCGCCGCGCATCACCTCCCACTTGACGATGGGATCATCCAACGTGCCGCCGATGGGCAACTTCACCCGTGGGACACCGATCTGCTGGACGGTTTCGCGGCGAGCCAACTGCTCCACAGGAATTGGAATTTCCAATTGCAAATCGAGCGACCTATCAGCCAGACCAACGAATCCTTGAGTGGCAACCTGCAGTCGTGGATCAAGCTTTGGCAATCCGGCCTCGAGGCCCGAATGAAAGACTCGTTGGTCTGATAACTTTAGCACTACTTGTGATCCATCCACAAATACAATCTCGTGCGTTAACTCCTTGTTTCGAAGTTTCGCTAACGCGTCCAACGCACCCACTATGACTGGCTCGGACGGGCCGCTACGTACCTGGTGAAGCGACAGAACGGCTTCGCCCGATGACTGCATCGGTTGTCGCAACGGAATGCGGATCTCTTGGGTCTTGAGCGATACGCTCCCATCAAACCAGGCCGAATTGGAAAGCAATGGAATGGCCATCCCCAATCCCAGCCGAACCAGTTCCTGAGTGAGCGCTACATGCTCAAGTACCTGCGCAGGCCCCACGATCAATAGTGGTTCTTCGGTCAGCGCACGATAAGCAACATCTACATCGAAGGGCGGGACAACGGTCATGGATGGGCTGCCGTCAGCCGGTTCGATTTGCACGCTCAGTCCCCGCAATGCGATGTCCAAATCCAACTTTGGTTGCGCCTTTGGTTTTGGCTCGATTCGAGTGTCGTTGCCATTGGACCCCTCGAATGCCCGGATGAGTTTCTGGAAGTTGGTTCCGTCCTCAAGCAGGGCAATGTCCAACTTGGGATCAACAACCTCAATTCGACCAAGGTTTCGTCCATTGATCAAATATCCAAGCAGGCTGCGGTTACTCTTCAAGGAATTGACCGTGATCAGCGGCGAAACCTTTTCGCTATCGAGCGGTTCATTTTGACGTACGGCGATACCGCGAAACTCGATTGGCGAAAACCAACGCAATTTGACCGAGTCGACACTTAAGTCAAACTTGTCATTCGCCAGTCGTTCAAGAATTGGTTCGTAGATCCATTTGGAACCGAGCAATGTTGGAATGGAAAGTACGATACCGGTGATGGCCAGCAAGCCCGAAGCGATCCAGGGCCACCATTTGCGTCTGCGGCGAGGCTGAGTCGGTCCACGGTCAGGGAGTTCTAATTCAGTTTGCATCGAAAATTCATTGCAAGATGTTTCGGTCACTTGTAACTTGCACGGGACGATACACTATAACGGAAAACCAACAACACTTCCCCCAAAAACCATCCGAACATGATCCACAAATTTGTGAGAGTCTTTGCAGCCCTGGCCATCCCGTTCGTTATAGGATGTGATGCGCCCAGACCCAATGCTGGCCCAGCCAAGAAAGTCGCCGGACAATCGCTCACCGACGAGCAGTCCGAGACGGCAGCGAGCCTTTTGGAAAATGCTGGTACTCAACCGAGCCAGCCGACTTCACGTACCAAGGTCGCACTCTTGCTCAATTGGTACCCCGAAGCGGAGCATGGTGGGTTTTATGCGGCCCAAGTGCACGGCATCTACGAAAAGTATGGACTCGATGTTGAAATCCGACCTGGCGGCAAAACTACTTTGGTTCCCCAAGAACTGACTCTCGGACGGATTCAATTCGGGATTGCCAACGCGGACGACGTCTTGATCGCGAGAAACCAAGACGTTGCGTTGGTCGCTCTCATGGCACCAATTCAAAACGGCCCGCGATGCATCATGGTTCGCAAAGACTCCGGCATCAAGACCTTTGGGGACATTAAGAACATGAAGCTCCAAATCGATAAAAGTCGTCCGTATGTCCCCTTTCTCAAAAGCAAAGGGTTCCTTTCCGAGGGGGTTGAGATTGTCCCGTTTTTTGGAACGGTCGATCAACTCGTTGCTGGACCAGGTGTGGCAACTCAAGGATACAACTTCAGCGAACCATTTATGGCGAGACAAAAGGGAGTTGAAGTCCATGAGCTTATGATGTCCGAAATTGGTTACAACCCGTACTGCAGTTTGCTCGTGAGCACCGAGTCG
>JBEBHM010000373.1:0-8428 GCA_040080875.1 Pirellula sp. | reverse complement strand
ATTTTGAGCCGTCCATCCCCAAGAATGATCTTGGTCGTGGACTTGCATTCGCTCAGGAACGAAAAATACTCTTTGGCAACCCGAATCACCTCGGGGTTGATTTCATAAAAATCAATGAAGTCCTCACGTCGACCATATGCAGCCAATGATCCGATCCCAAGTCCGACCAATGCAAGCCTCAAACTGGGCTGACGCAACTTGGCATATTCGATGGTATCCCCTGCGCCGCTCTCTACGCCGTAGTACGCGACAGGTCGAAGCCTTGATTTTGAATCGCTAAGCTGAATGCCGTGTATCACGTTCCCGCTATAAAAAATCCGGTGACTCTGGGAGAGATCGTCATTGTGAACCTTCTCATACACAGAAATAGTCCCATAGAAATTGCGACCCGCAAACAACTCCGTCGATTTAAATTCTTTCGAACGGGACGGCTGCCAGTTGAAGGGATCCATGAAATAGCCGATCCAAGACAATGAAATGCACAGGCAAATACCGGCCAACACGGTCCGAAACCCGAGCGATCTCGTGGTGCTGCGCTGACGGTCAAGCCATGCGATCGAGATCAAAATCCAAAGGGATATCGATGACGCAACGGCCAAACACATCGGCCACTCGTAGTAATCGACAAAAAAATTCACGGCCACCAACGATGCAAAAATCCCACCACACGCACCTCCTCCTGATATGCATAAATAAAACTCCGTTAAGTATGCCGTCGCTTGCGGTCGTAATCTTACCAACTCGCCATGGCACAAAAAACAAATCAAGAACATCGTAATCAAGTAGCTCCAACGCTCTCCGGCGACTCCCAGAGACCACTCAACTCCGGTCCATTCAAGAAAATCCGAGTTGGCCGTCGAGAATACGATCGACAAGACACATGCAACGGCCGTAATCCCGCGATGGTACCACCGCTCATGATCGAACGTGATGATAAACGTCAGCAAATACAATCCTAGCGTTAGAATCCAAAGTCGCGGCTCCGGTGCAACATTGTGACTAATATGGTCTGTGGCAGCAATCATGGTCAACGATGCAATGGCTGGCAACGCAATCCAGACGCCCCGTTGCGTCCATGCAGGACGAGTTCGTTCACCAAGCGTCTCGTTGAATTCCGCTGCTCGCACCGTTGGAGTCGACTTGGCGGCAAAATGCAACCACATGGCCGTTGTCCCACACAAAACAGCAAATACCCAATACAGACCCGTCCAGGCCATACCCATTTGCGGTAGTCCTAAGTACGGCTCGAACACATACGGAAACGACAGCAACGCCATAAATGATCCAACATTCGAAAGTGCATAAAGACGATAAGGCGATTGCCCTGGATAAACTTTCGAAAACCATGCCTGAACGAGGGGGCCTGTCGATGCTAACGTAAAGTAGGGAAGTCCGACACAAACCAACAGGAGCAAAAGTATTTGTACCGCTGGATTCTCATCACCGTTGGGGCGTAGAAACTCGCGAGGCATGATCATGATCGACATCAATGCTGATACGACGAGCATCGCCAAGTGAATTCGCAGGTGAGTGGCAAACGACAAATATCGAATGACCAAATGCGCGTAAGCATAACCGCCAAACAAAACACATTGAAAGAAAAGCATGGCGGTCGTCCAAACGGTGGGACTCCCTCCAAACCAAGGCAAAATCAATTTGCTAATGAGCGGCTGAACTTGGAAAAGCAAGAAAGCACTAACGAAAATCGTTGAAGCCAACATAACCATCCAAACGATCGTTACTTGATTTTTTGACTTTTCCAATTTGCGACTGCTGCTTTCAGAAAATGATTGTCTGGACCAAGGCGAAATGCGGCCATTGGACTTGAATCAAGTCACAACACTATCGCAATAATTTTTCCAGCAATCTAGTACTTTCCGAAATTATCACCATAGTACGCTGCAACTATTGATCTCGCTTATTCAATGCGAGCCACCGCTCTGCAACTGGGAAAGCCATGATCCGAGGGTCTCGAACACTCGCGAGTTGTCCGGTTCGTTAAAAATCTCGTGTGACATGTTCTCGTAACGGACCGAGCTCACCACGGCTTGCGGTGCCGCGACTGCAAACCGACGGCTGCCGCTCGAGCTTACGCATCGATCGTTACCTGCGTACTGCAGGAGCGTCGGCGTGTTCCAACGAGTTGCGCTTCGTTGAACCTGTGTCCCCGATTCAATGATGAAGCGACCGAGGCGCCCCGAGATCCGATTGTGAACCAACGGATCGCGTCGATAGGCATCTTGAACGGCTACATCTCGGCTGAGCCTCTCCGGACGGAGGCCGTTGCTTACCACCAGATTCGGGTTGGTTACGCCAAGCAGCCAGAAAAATTGCTTCACCAGCCAATTCATCGGAATGTCCAGCGCGGGGGACGAAAGCACGCACCCTTGGACAACCCGCTTCCACTCAACATTCGAATTGGAATCGCACAGTGCGGATACAAATCGAGCAGCGACCAAACCGCCAAGACTATGCCCAAACAAAACCAGCGGTTGAGAGGGAAACACACCTCTACAAACATCGACAACGGACGCCAAATCGTTCAACAAATCGTCAACTTGGTTCAACTGACCTCGAGCCCCGTCGGAGCTGCCATGCCCGCGCTGATCATAGCCAACAACGCTCCAACCAGCTGAATTCAAGTACTTGGAAATTCGTTCGTATCGGCCGAAATGCTCACCAAGTCCGTGAATGACGCAAACGACTCCTCGAGTGGGTGCGCTCGAAGCGGACACGTGCCAAACCCGCAAACGCAGCCCATCTCGAGTCATAACTTGCTCTGGAACCACAATACCCAATGATTCTCTGCCCTCTAGCTGGCTCGGCATCGGCGTTAAAAGGACTACAATGTGTGCTGTCTTGTCAAAGCCTCCATTGTAACCACATCGGAATAGGCGTCGCTTCACCCTATCCATTTTCCTAATGCCTTCGAAATTCGCCAGCGCGGTCTACAAATACGTTCCAGCCATTGATTCTTTGCGCACGTATTCTTTTGGGTATTTTCGACGCGACCTGGTCGCTGGACTAACAGTTGCCGCAGTGGCTGTTCCGCAAGCCATGGCCTACGCGCACATTTTCGGTATGCCACTTGAAATGGGTTTGTATACGGCAATCATCATGACAGCCGTCGGAGCTCTTTTGGACTCATCGAAGCAATTAATCAATGGTCCGACCAACGTCATTTCCATTGCCATGTTTAGCGCCCTATCGGTTGTGGACGAAGCGGACCGCGTAATGGCCGCGATCTTGATGGCGTTCCTTGTTGGATTGATCCAGACGGCCATCGCCTTGCTGCGCTTTGGTGACCTGTCCAGATTTATATCGCATTCGGTCATTGTTGGGTTTACTCTCGGTGCCTCAGTGCTGCTCCTATTGGAACAATTGAAGAATGTCTTGGGCTTAGTCGAGCCTAAAGAAATGGAACATAAGCATTTCATTACGCGATTTTGGAAAACCATGACAGAGGGTGGTGCCATACACTGGTCCACCGTGGGAGTCGGCGTGTTGACGGTCACCTGCGCTCTTGGTTTTCGATGGATCAACAAACGTTACCGATGGGGAATCCCCGAGTTGCTTTCCTCCATTGCGATTGCCGCGTCGCTCGTTGCCTTTCTGGATCCCAACATGGCTTCCGGAATTCGCCTTCAACCGGGAGTGCCCCGCGCATTGCCGTCGTTTGAATTACCAACGTTTCACTGGGAGATGGCAAGCAATCTGTCCAGCAGTGCGGCCGCTATCGCATTCCTGGGACTGCTGGAGGCGATCGCCATGTCCAAGTCGATTGCGACCAAGACAGGCCAAAAACTGGATATGAACCAGCAGTGCTTGAGCGAGGGACTCGCCAATATGGCTGGCAGTTTTTTTCGCTGTTTCCCTGGCTCAGGCTCTCTCACACGTTCGTACATCAATCACGAGTCCGGGGCTGCGACGCAATGGTCAGGCATCATCAGTGCCGTGGGCGTGGCTGCTACGATTTTGGTCTTTGCGCCATATGCTCAGTACATACCTAAGGCCTCGCTCGCGGCAGTCTTGATCCTCACCGCCACCCGCATGAACGATTTCAAGACCCTGCACTACTACTTCAACGCGACGAAATTTGACCGATTGGTCCTCGTGGCAACCGCCCTATCGGCCATTTTTATCAATATCGAGTTTTGTATATTGATCGGTGTTTTTTTGTCATTCGCATTCTTTGCACGCGCAGCAAAAATCAAAGTAAACGAGCTGACATTGACTAGCGATCGCGTTATCCGCGAAGTTACCCCCGACGACATGCGATGTTCATTCCTACGTGTGATCAACGTCGAGGGGGAGATGTTCTTTGGCTGCGGGCCTGAACTCGAAAGACAAATGGAACAAGTCGTCGACGAATCGCCCGAGAGCCTTCGGGTCATCATTTTGCGGCTCAAACGCGCCAACAATCCCGACGCGGTGTGCATGGATGTCCTCGAACGGTTCATCGCGAAAATGCATCGACGCAAAGTGATCGTGATGCTGTCAGGTATTCGGTCTGATATGGCCAAAACGCTCTCGAATGTTGGCATTGATCAGCTCGTTGGTATAAATAATGTGTTTCCCGAAGAATCCGAAATTTGGGTCAGTACGTTTACTGCCATGAAAAAGGGATACGCTTTGCTTGGCGATAGCCGTTGCGAACACTGCCCCAACCTAGCCATCGCTCGCGAACAGAGGGGGGATTGGTCGTATATGATCTGACCAATTGATAATGCAAAGTCCTGTCAGAACTGCCACCAACAAGAAACGGTTTGTTCAGCGATTCTTCGGAGTCTCTGCCATCTATTTCGGAGCGATCTGCGTCATGATGTCTCTTGAGACTACCCTGCTGTTCCCCGCGCCGCCGACCGCCTACGGCAATTGGTTGGCTGAGGAATTCGGCGCAAAAGATGTCTTGGTTCCCAATGGTTCGGACAAGGTACACACATGGGTTCTCAAAACAACCAATGCAAAGACAACGCTGATCTTTTGTCACGGAAATGGGGAATCACTCGGTACCCTGGGATGGGAACTGGCCATGCTGCGAGACAAATGGCAAGCCAATATCGTCGCGTTTGATTATCGAGGGTACGGCAAAACAGGTGGTTCACCCAATGAGTCGAATATTCTGTCCGATGCACGTTGCATTGGCCGATGGGTTCAAGGTCACGAGGATTTCCGAAACCAAAAATTGGTCGTCTACGGCCGATCTCTGGGAGGAGCCGCTGCGGTCGAAATTGCCAACGCAATTCAAACGGACGGACTCATTCTCGATCGGACCTTTTCCTCGATTGTAGATGTCGCGGCGAGCCGCTATTTCTTTTTCCCCGTGCGATGGGTCATGAGAAATCAATTCAAGACAATCGACAAAATTGCAACTTACCATGGACATTTGCTGCAATGGCACGGCGATCGAGATGAACTGGTCCCCATTCGGTTTGGAAAGAAACTATTTGACGCTTGCCCATCGACACAAAAAGAATTCATTCAAGTTCCAGGGCTTCACCACAATGACGAATGGCCTACATCCATTTGGCAAGCTGGAAAGAAACTGCTCGATGCGATGGTGACACCTTGAGACGCGACAAGCAGAAAATACAGCCAGCGAACCTACCGCGCCGGTCCGGCCCGTCGCTCGAAAAGCTTGAATTCGATTGGAACGACCAAGCTGAGATTCCCGACGCTACAGAGCAGATCCTTCGCAACGCTGACGAGGCGCTTCAAGCCTATTGGGATCAGTGGCACAAACAGCCGATCGAACAATACGTTGCATGTGACTTTCGCGATGTTTGGCGTGCACTCTTTGCGTTGACCTGCAACAAACTCGCTCGCGGCAACACCTTCTGCGAATGGGGCTGCGGCTTTGGAATTGTGACAGGCTTGGCGTCGCAACTTGGCTGGGAAGCCATCGGCATCGAAGCCGAACCCTTTTTGGTCACACAAGCCAATAAATTCCTTGCCGACAACCATCTTGCCGGCGAAATCTTGCACGGCAATTTTTTGCCACCCGGGAGCGAACGATTGGCTCGCTCTCAGTCGAACCATGCGTCGATGTTCCATCAAGTGGAATGCGTTTACGAGAAGCATGACCTCGCGCTCGAAGATTACGCGCTGGTGTTCGCATATCCATGGCCCGGCGAACATCACTTTCAACAAGAAGTCTTCCGGCATTTCGCAGGGGATGGTGCGCTACTGCTCATGTTTCTCGGCCCTTACGAAATCGAACTTTTTCGCAAAGTATAACCCTAACCTCAATCCCTCCGCGCTAGGATTCTCGTACCAAGACACTTCGGTGGGCAAAAAGGAACCAGCAATCACGTCGATGCGTCCGTCGCCGTTGACATCCATCAAGAAATCGCCATTGCTCTGAACATATCCATTCCAATCCTTCATGACGCGTAGCGGCTGCGGTTTGAAATCAGGAGCCGGATACCAATTGCGTCCGGCTAATACGTCTTGCTTTCCGTCGCCGTTCACATCGCCGATGGCGCACCCCTCATTAGCGTCCAGAGCCAACTGCTCCACCTGCCAGCGAACTCCCGGCAACGGATTGGTCTCGTCTCCGGCAGCAACGCCATGCGCTAACGCAGAAATCAAAGAAATCAACAGCAACGGGATTCGTCTCATTAGGGATGCACTATTGGATGGAATGAAATGACAATCGAACAAGCCGAATATCTTGTCGATTCGAAACTCAATTGCACTTGCCCTGCCTTGAATCCTCACTTTTGAGATATAGTATTCCTCGATCGTTTTCCGTGAACTTGCGGTCGACAAATCCAACCGATCCAGATCCCATGAGCAAACCGTTTTCGATTCCGATTGCACGCAACATTGCAGAGTACGCACTGATCGTCGCATTGTGGGGAACGTTGCTCTGGGGAGTCTCGGAGAATTGGCTCAGTGAGGGTTGGATGAGCCTTGCGATTGTTGTCTTGTGTTGGATCAAAACGGGGTTTTTCGGGGCCGAGAACATGAACCAGCTTTTTCAAGCGGCTCAGTTCAATGTTCCTCATCACCACTTCTTACTGTTGATGGGTATCAACATGTCGCAAATGATTATGTCGTTTGCATTTGATTTCCATCTGTTGTATTCCTTGAACAAGAGTAGTTTCCTAGGAGTAACGAAGGACGTTGATCAATGGGAAGCGCTCTTTGATTTCTTTTACCTGAGCACTCTTAACTTTTCGTTCTTCGGATACAGTGATATCTTGCCGCAGACAGTGGCGGCCAAGACGGTCAACTTGACCGAAATCGTCTTGGCATTCGTGACGGTCATTTTTTTGCTGTCCGATTTTATTAGCTTGAAGGATTCATTGCGCAATCCGCCTCCCAACATCCCTTCGTCGGAACAGAGCCAATCATGAAACCATTAGCTGTCCTAACATTTCTTTCCTGCATTTTTGGCCTCTCGACTTTCGATAGAATGGCGCTCGCCCAGCCAACGGAAACCAAGATCGTCGAACTTGCACCGGGTGTCCATTTTCGCAAAGCCCAAACGGAGCCAAAATTCACCGGCTGCAATCAGGGTTGGGTGATCTTCAACGACTATGTTCTCGTGATCGACGCAAATTTCCCGGGACAGGTAGGTGAAGTTGTAGAGGCGATTCGAAAGACCACGGACAAGCCGATCCGATTCGTTTTTGACACGCACTATCACGGCGATCATGCGGATGGCAATATCAAATACGTAGAACTCGGAGCAACCGTATTGGCCCACGAAAGAAGCCAGCCACTGTTTCAATCCAAGGGACAACCCGCGTTCGAAAAAGCTACCAACAATCCCGATCGAGCCAAAGAGTATGGTGGCTTGAAGTACGGAATCCCTTCTATGTTTTTTAGCCACAAACTGATCTTTGATGACGGTGATCAACGCGTGGAACTTATCTTCTTGGGGCATGCCCATACGGCTGGCGACGCGGTGGCTTGGTTGCCCAAACACAGGATCTTGTTCACGGGTGACGCCTGCGTGAACGGCGCGTTCAACTATACCGGTGACAGCAATACCGAAAGCTGGATTGCTGTACTCGGTGCGATGGAGGAGCTGGGTGTCAAGAAAGTCGCCCCCGGGCATGGTGAGTTAAGCGATGCGAGTTTGCTTGCACAACAGAAACGTTATTTCGTCGAGCTGCGAACCGCAGTCCGGGTCGCGATCGAGAAGGGACGAACCGTTGACCAAGTTAAGCAAGAAATCGAAGTCCCGTTTTATCAAGAGTGGGCAGGTGTCGACATCAAGACCCGTGGCGAAAACATCGAACATGTCTTCCGCGAACTCACGGTGGTTCAAGCGCCGATCGAAAAAACCACGTCGTTTAGAAAATGGCAATCGCTGCCGATCGCAGGCTACGCGAGTGTCGATGAATGGCAATCGATCGGCGAGTGCAGTGCGGACGAACGCTTCAGCGAGTTAGCAGATCTCTACCTCAAGTCGGAC
>JBEBHM010000372.1:0-8436 GCA_040080875.1 Pirellula sp. | reverse complement strand
GTACTGCACAGAATGCCCCCGACTTGGCATCCACAAGCAGCTTCTGAAATTCCTTTCGTTTGCTGGATTCGGTGCCGGTTTGGCCATGGTCCTCGTACCACCGAATGATTCGGTAGCCACTTCGATCCGCCATCGCTGCAATATCACGGCGTTGACGTTCGGGACTGTCTTGCTGTTGGTCGGTACTCATCCGGACGTAGCCGACCGCTGGTTTCAGTTTATTACTCATCGATTTCAGTTCCTTTCAAAGATGTTTCAGAGTCCCTTGGTGGACATGACCGCATGTTTGCCACCGCGCGGGGCACGTTTGTGAGCACCTCGCCAGTTTTCAATCGACTGTAGCAACTCGCACTTGGCAGCGATCTCTTCTTGTGTTGGGTAGTATTCGTAGACGCCGTTTCGAGCCCGTCGCCAATCGCCTTGATCGCGCCATAGACCGGCTGCTTCCCACTCTCGTACCAACGGTTCTAGTTCGATTTCTTTATTCATGTTCATCTCCTATTCATGGTGGTTCCCGTTCGCGGACCACCCGCGATGGGAGTGACACATGAGCCATCACCTTCCGAGGATTGCAAGCCAACTTTTCGCGATGTGGCAGATGTTTTTTGACGTCGCGCAACGTTGCGACCAGACGCGTTCGGATACAGGATGGGCTTGCAGGCCCAGAAGCGACACAAGACCGCGATGGCGGCCTCGTGTGCGTTTTGTTGGGTAGAGAAAACGCGTCCGTTATTTCTTGGCGGTCAAGGCGAACAAGCCGCGTTCAACCTTTTTGAACCGCGCGTCTTTGGCTTTGGTATTGATCTCGCGGAGGATCGAAGCGTACAGCGTGGCGTCGGGTGTAGCACCGCAAGGGCTCGTCCACAAGCCTTCGACCTGCATCGCTTCGACCATCGCTTTGCAATTCATCGATTGCTTTGCTTTAGCCAGGACCGCAACTGCGGCTTCGATCTGGCTCATCTTCTTATCCGCTGGTTTCGATTCCTTGGCGGCATGCTTGGCGACCGTTGCGTACTTCTTGGTCGCTTTGGTTGTCGTGGCCTTGCTGGCGGCATTGGCGTTACGATTGGTTTTGGTGGCGGTCTTGGTAGCCATGTTTGTGTTCCCTTGTTTTGAGATATGCGTTTCGCGTTGGCGACGTTGCCAACGTTGGTCACACAGTTACCTCTGAAGGGAAAATGCATCCAGCCGATTCATGAAAGAGTTTAAAAAAATCTTTTTTTGTGACCCATTTTTTTGGGGCCGAGGCAATTCAACTTTCGTAGCAAAATTACGCGTCGTCTCGCTAGACTTTTGAAACCGAATTGCGCTTCGGCCAGAGGTAGAGACATACACTAATCGCTACTACTACCCATCCGCTCCAAAACATTTTGTGATCAAAATTAGCTAGAGGGCCTTCAGGCAATTTGAAGAACTTCAACACTATTTGCTGAAACACTGGTTGCCACCATGGTGCAGCAATTAACGCTATACCTGACAAAAATACAATTTTCGGAAAGCGAGTACTAGGATCACCCCACCAGAGGCAAGCTAAGTCATAAATTGTTTGTAACACTCCACGCCTTGGGGAGGAGAGTTCTTGAAACTGATCGGCTCGAAAAAGTGCATCGCGTCGCTTGATTATTGACGCATTAATTTGAATGAAGTAAGGGAGTAGACTTCCAAATTGATAAGTAGGTTCGATTACCCCTTGACTCTTTAGAGATTCGCAGATTGCATTTTTTTGACGATCATCCGCCTGAAGCCCGTCAAAGAGAATTCTAACATCAGTTTCCATTGTTCCCTGTTCAAACATATCGGCTAGCCGCCCGATACATTCTTTTTCAAGTGTGTCGAACAAAATCGGGCCCCTATAGATTGATGAGATCAAGCTGGCTAGGATACCCCAACCGCTCAGGGTTTGCTAGGCTGTGCAGGACTACGCTCCTGCGGAACTCAGGAAGACAACAACCGATGACTAAACTATCCGAAAACTTCAACACGGCGGTGGCCGCCGGAAATCTCGGCGTTGCTCAGATTACGATTCGAAAATGGGCAGCACGCGGCGACATCCCGATGCATCGCAATCCGGTGAATCGCAATCGACTGTTCGAGCAAAGCGACTTGGACAAGCTGCTGAGAGGGTAGAAAAAAGGTTTAGGTAAAGTAGCTTCTAAGGACCGAAGAGCGAATCCCAATGGCCAAAATTGAAGACTTGATTGCTCAAATCCATGACGAAAAGCTGCGAAACGCCATTGCAACAGAAGTGCGCGAACTTAAGAAGACAAAAAAGTTCGGCCTAGTGTTCGAGGAACATCTTCCCGAAACTGTCCGCATCCCGAATCTTCCGGTAAAGGTCGGTGAGACGGTTGCGAAGCGGCACGAATCTGGCAACGAGACTTGGAGGGTGAAGTCGATTCGCAAAGGAATCGCCACGTTGGAGCAAACCGGCCGCGGACAATCAAACGGCACCGCACACGTGGACGAACCGATCAACGAACTTATCGTGGTACGCAGTTTTGGCGATCCGATATACCCGGCATTGACGCCGGTCGATCGCGTCGCGCGAGGCAGTTCTGACAAGCCGTGGCATACGATTATCAACTCCGACAATTTTCATGCTCTGCAACTTCTTCTTTTTGCATACGAGGGTAGAGTTGACGTGATTTACAATGACCCGCCGTACAACACGGGCGCGCGTGATTGGAAATACAACAATGATTACGTTGACAAGTCGGATTCTTTTCGGCACTCAAAGTGGCTTTCGATGATGAAGAAGCGGCTGTTGCTTGCAAAGCGACTGCTAAAGCAAAGCGGCGTCCTCATCGTGACTATAGACGAACATGAAGTTCATCATCTTGGAGTGTTGCTTGAGCAGCTATTCCCTGAATGCGCTCAGCAGATGGTGACAATTGTCATCAATCAAAAGGGGGTGTCTCAAGGTCGCCTTGCGCGAGTTGAAGAATATGCACTTTTTGTCTTTATGCCTGATGCCCAGGTGCAGACCCATCACGATGACTTACTTTCACCAGAACGATCCAAAGAGAAGCGCTTTCAGAATCCTCGATGGGAATGGCTTCTTCGTGGTGGCAATAACTCCCGACGTGAGGACCGACCGAATCTCTTTTATCCAATCCACATAAATCCGAAGACTAAAGTCATTACGAAAGTTGGCGAGATTCTTCCGCTCGATCAGGTTCCCGACCTTTCAAAAGCTGACGATGGAACGGTAGCGTGGCCGATTCGGACAGACAGCTCTTTCGGAAACTGGCAGGCAAAGCCAGCCACACTTAGGGAGTTGATTGACGGCGGCTTTGTGAAATTAGGTGGATTCGACAAGAAGCGCAAAACGTGGACGGTTCTCTATTTGAACAAAGGGTCGCGCACGCGCATTGAGAAAGGGGAGATAAAAATTGTAGGACGGGATGAAGTAACGGGCGCTATTGAAGTGGCGTACGCAAGCGACGAAGCGAGGCAACGCAACATTAAGACCGTCTGGCACAGAGGCACACACGATTCCGGAATCTATGGGTCAAGTGTACTGCGAGCAGTGGTGGGGAGCGAGGCGAACTTCGCATTTCCGAAGTCACTTTATGCCGTGCGAGATGCGTTGGGGGCAGTGGTTAGGAACAAGCCCGATGCGGTCATTCTTGATTTCTTTGCCGGTTCTGGAACAACGTTACACGCAACTGCATTGTTGAACGCCAAAGACGGTGGCACCCGCCAATGTATTCTGGTTACGAACAATGAAGTTGAAGAAAAAATGGCGCGTCATCTTGCGCGTCAGCAGGTCAGTCAGGGTGATACTGGCTTTGAGAAACACGGGATTGCTGAAAGTGTCACTTGGCCCCGCTGTCGCAATGCGATTTCCGGCACGAGCGACAACGGCACTCCCCTCAAAGGTGAGTACATCGACGGACGACCACTCTCCGAAGGTTTTGAAGAGAACATTGAGTATTTCCGTTTAGATTTTCTTGATCCAGACGACGTGGCAAGGGGGATGCGTTCAAAGCAATTCTTCCAATGTTGTGGATTTATTCCGGTTGCCGTGGCGCGAGAGAAGATTCCAAGGGTTCAATGCCTTGGTTCATTCCAAAAGATTCACCTTTTGCTGTCCTTATTCAGGAGAAACAGTTTCGCAAGTTTCGCGAACAGCTTACGAAGCGAAATGGCTTGGAATGGATATTCCTTGTAACGGATAGCGAGGAGAACTTTGCCCAAATGCGACGGACTCTTGGACGTAAATATCAATGCGTCCAACTCTACAAGAGCTATTTGGAAAACTTCCGCATTAACACTAAAGACGCTTTGAATGGATAGGGAAAAGTGCGGTGAAGATTGAACTAAAAGATTTCCAAATCGGTTCCGCCCGGAGCGTGATAAGCAAGCTCGCGCAGGCTCGTCTCGGTGCTGCCAGTGGAGAACTTGAGGCCATTGTGCTGAGCGCCCCCACCGGTTCCGGCAAGACCATTACTGTAGCGGCAGTTATTGACTGGACGTTGGGAGGCGCCGACGGGATTCAAGCGCGTCCCAACACTACGTTTCTTTGGCTGTCTGATTCGCCGGAATTGAACCAACAGAGCAAGGGAAAGCTGCTTGGTGCTTGCGAGAACATTCCTTTTCATCGCTTGGTGACGGTGGAGAGTGATAGCTTCGATCAGGAACGGCTTTCTTTCGGTCATGTGTATTTCATCAACACGCAACTCCTCGGAAAGGACAAACTGCTCACGAAGGGTGGCGACAAGAAGGCGTTCACCTTCTGGAAAACCGTTGCCAACACCATCGAGGCTGCCCCCGAGGATTTCGTTCTCATAATTGATGAAGCGCATAGGGGGGCCGGCGTCAACGACCGAACCCGCAAGCCCATTATGCAGAAGTTCATCACTGGATCGGAAGTGGACGGACTTCCTCCCGTTCCGCTGGTGCTGGGCATGAGCGCGACCCCCCAACGGTTCACGGAGTTACTGGGGAACACATCTCGAACCCAGCGGCCGGTGAATATTTCTCCGGATATGGTGCGGCAAAGCGGCTTGCTCAAAGATTTAATCGTCGTCACCACGAACAAGGCCACAACCGTGGAGAGTGACCTGACCCATTTGCAGAATGCAGCGGTTCGCTGGAAACATTTCTGCGAGCGGTGGGGAGCATACTGCACAAAGGAAAAAGAAAAGGAGCATATAAAGCCTGTACTTGTGGTTCAGGTACAGGACGGAAGCGAAACGACTTTGACTGCCACGCCGCTCAACGATGCTATTAAGGTGATTCAGCGGGTGACGGGGCCACTGGCAGTGAATGAGGTTGTTCACTGCTTTCAGGACAAGGAAGAGATCGAATACGGGGGTTGCGTGATCCGTCGCATGGATGCATCGCGCATCCAGTATTCGCTGGATGTGAAAGTCGTGTTGTTTAAGTCGGCGTTGACAACGGGTTGGGATTGCCCACGTGCGGAAGTGATGATGAGCTTTCGCCGGTCGGTGGACGCCACTACGATTGCGCAGCTTGTCGGCCGGATGATCCGTACTCCATTGGCGAGACGGATTGAAAGCGATGAAGCATTGAATACGGTAGAACTCTTCCTGCCCCATTACGACAAAGACAATCTCGATAATGTACTGAACGCTCTGCGCAACCCTGAAGCCCACGACAGCGCTCCGAGCGATGTGACGACAAAAGCAGTGGAGTATGCTCGGAATCCATCCTTTGTCGACGTCTTCGTTCATTTGGCGAAGCTAACGACTTTCAGTATAGATCGCGCCCCAAAGATGACCGAATTGAAGCGGGCTTTGCGGCTATCGGGCATGCTTATGCAAGAAGGCATCGATGAAGATGCCGACGAAACCCTTAGAAATGTGCTGACCGACAAACTGGACGAGTTGCGCGAGGGATACACAAAGACCGTAAAGGCCTGGAAGGACACCGTTCGTGAAGGCGGCGAAATCGAGGTTGATGTCACTTCGGTTGCGATTGGCCCCATGAAGATCACGGGAAGCACAACGACCCGGTTGCAACTTTCGGAAGAGAACATCGAACACCTGTTTGATGAAGCCGGTCGAATGCTTGTCGCTGGCGAGGGTTTGCACCGCACATACTGGAAGCGGTTCCATAAGAAGGATAAGCCTAGCCAAGCGAAACTAGAATTGTTTGCCGTAGTCCGGCAGGCGCAGACGCTCGTGGAAATGGAAAAGCTGGCCGCGCGGCAATTCAAAAATCTATGGAGCAACCATAAAGGGTCAGTCTCCAAACTCCCAGCTTCCGAAAAGGCCCGGTTCCAACAACTCGTGTTGGCGAGTGGAACCGCAGTTGAACATGAATGGGAATTACCCGAGTGCATCGTTGAAAAGCCCGGTAGCTTCATTTGGAAGGATCATCTTTACGTTGACGAAAAGGGCGAGTTTGCCGCCAACTTGAACGGGTGGGAAACTGCGTTCTTGAAATGGACCCAAGGTCAGAGTGATTTCCATTGTTGGCTCCGCAACTTCCAGCGCCGCGATTGGGCATTTTGCATTCCCTACGAGAAGGGCGGGGAGAAGGGATTCTTTCCAGACTTCATCATCGTGCGTAAAAGGGGCAAAGGATTCCTCGTTGACATTTTGGAACCGCACGACGATTCGAGGCTGGACACATGGGCGAAAGTGAAGGGAATGGCGAAGTTCGCTGATACGCACGAGATTTCATTTGGGCGATTGTTGGTTGGGCGGAAGGTGGGCGATAACCTACAAGTTATAGACGTTGCCGACCACAAGGTTCGGGAAAAGGCTCGAAAGATGGGTGCACCGGCCGATTTGGAATCGTTGTTCGAACATGTCAAATGATGGAAAGCAGATACCGTGAATGATATAGAAAATATTCCGAGAGTCTTTATTTCATATGCATGGTCCAGCGATGCGCACACAGCCTGGGTTGCTGATCTTGGCGAGCGACTGATGAGCGACGGCATTGATGTTGTGCTAGATCAATGGTCGCTTGAGGACGGTCACGATGTAAATGTTTTTATGGAAAAGATGGTAAGCGACTCATCTATCAAGCGAGTTGTGATCATCTCTGACTCTGTTTACTCATCCAAAGCAAATGATCGTAAGGGTGGCGTCGGTACCGAAACACAGATCATTTCGAATGAAGTTTACGACTCTGTAGACCAAAACAAGTTCATCCCTGTCCTAAGGGAACGCGACGAAAAAGGCAACCCGTGCTTGCCTATCTATCTAAAGTCGCGGAAGTACATCGACTTTTCAAACGCGGATCAAGAAGCCGAGGCGTACGATCAGCTTGTTCGCAACATTTTTGAACGCCCCAAGCGCCAAAAGCCTGCTTTGGGCCCACCGCCCGCACACATCTTCGATGATTCCCCAGTTTCGGTTTCGTCTGCGCAAAAGGCCAAGAGGTTTCGTGAAACAGTTTCATCCGGCAAAGGAGAGCCAAATTTAGCGTTCAATGATTTTTTAGATGAGTTTATTAGAAATTTAGAAGATTTGCGTATCGAGTATTCTCAAGAACTCAAGGAAACTTGGTGCGAATTGATCAAGCAGAACATCGATTCATCGAGATTGATTCGAGATGTTTTCGTTGACGTTGTGCGAGTTGCGGTGCATAGCTCGTCTGCAAACAGTTTCTTTCCAATACTTATCACTTTCTTCGAAAAACTGCTTCCCTTTACTAAAAGACCTGAAGGATTCGGAACGACATTTGAAGTGTCTCAAGACAATTACAAATTCATCGTCTACGAGTTGTTTCTCTATACAGTTGCGTCTCTAATTCAGGCAAGGAAATTCAGCAGCGTGAAGCTGCTCATCACACATCAGTATGTGTCACCGCGTACTTTCGGAGGTGAGGATATGCAATCATTTTGCTTCACCTCATTTAACCAATATGCGAAATCTCTGGAGGACCTCTGCTCGCTACAAGGTAATAGTCGACGACTGAGCGTCATGGCCGACTTACTGCACGAGCGAGCAACGAGAACAGATATTAGATTCAGCGATTTGATTCAGGCGGACGCTGTACTTTGTCTTGCGGTCAATGGTCATGGTTGGAACCCGAGAAGTATGATTTACTGGGGACGTATTGGCAAACTGGAACTCTTCATAAGAGCGCAGACAATTGAAGGCTTTCAGCCTCTCGCTGAAATGTTGTCGATTAAGTCTCCAAAGGAGCTGGTTGAGCGAATGGAATCGGAGTCAGTGACGAGAATCATGCGATCTAAGGCGTTCTTCCATGCAGACGTGGATCGTGGACTGCTTAACTACAGCGAATTAAAGCGAATGTGGGGCTAGCGTGCAAGTTAAAAGTGAGATTCGCTCGAGCCATCGATTTCGCCTAACCAAACGGCTTGCAATTGGTCCATCGTCCACAAACCTACCAACGGGAGCATCTCGTTTTTTGGTCAGTTGACATGAAGGAATTCATTGTGTTTCCATGGGTGCCAGTCTCGCGTCCGTTTTTGACAAGTTGGATTCACGT